>JAHAEW010000106.1 GCA_018374635.1 Clostridiales bacterium | reverse complement strand
GATTTTTGCTCCGTTTAATGATAAAACGCCAGTCCTCGTGTTTTGAGAACTGGCGTTCTTTGACAAGCTGTGACGCCCCGGTCTCCCAAGGGAGACCGGGGCGTTTTCATTTCAAAACCGGATCAGGCGTCGGCGGCGCTGCCGCCAAACTCCCGCAGGGTGAGATTCTTGTTCCGGTCGGCCGTCCACTGGATGGCCCACTGGGACCCGAAGAGCAGGAGCTGATTGCCCTTGTAGTCCTCCACCAGCTTGGTGTCGGTACCCAGGATCAGGTCCTCCTCCTTGAGGGGCTCGGCGTCCTCGTCCTCCCGGACAATCCAGCGCAGGTACTCGTAGGGCAGCCCCTCCATATAGAGGTCCACGTTGTACTCATTCTTCAGGCGGTACTCCAGCACGTCGAACTGGAGGGTGCCCACCACGCCCACGATGACCTCCTCCATGCCGGAATAGGGGGTCTTGAAGATCTGGATGGCGCCCTCCTGGGCGATCTGCTCCATGCCCTTGAGGAACTGCTTGCGCTTCATGGTGTCCAGACTGCGCACCCGCTTGAAGTGCTCGGGCGCAAAGGTGGGGATGGGATCAAACCTAAACTTCTTGGCGGCGGTGCACAGGGTGTCGCCGATGGAGAAGATGCCGGGATCGAATACGCCGATGATGTCTCCGGCGTAGGCCTCCTCGATGATCTCCCGCTCGGCGGCCATCAGCTGCTGGGGCCGGGAGAGGCGGATCTTCTTCCCGCCCTGGACATGGTAGACCTCCTTGTCCGCGTCAAAGCGGCCGGAGACCAGGCGCATGAAGGCGATCCGGTCCCGGTGGGCCTTGTTCATGTTGGCCTGGATCTTGAAGACAAAGGCCGAGAACTGGTCGTCCATGGAGTCGATGATCTCCTCCCCCGCCTTCCGGGGCAGGGGCGCGGTGGTCATCTGGAGGAAGTGCTCCAGGAAGGGTTCCACGCCGAAGTTGGTCAGGGCCGAGCCGAAGAACACCGGGGAGAGCTTGCCGTGGCGCACCCGGTCCAGGTCAAACTCGGCGGCGGCGCCGTCCAGCAGCTCGATCTCGTCCACCAGCTGCTGGTGGAGGGTGGAGCCGATCAGGCCGTCCAGGTTGGGATCCCCCAGCTCCACCTCGGTGGCCGTGGCCGCCTTGGAACCGCCGTTGCTGGTAAAGTGGATGATCTTCCGGCTGCCCCGGTCGTAGACGCCCTTAAAATCTTTGCCGCAGCCAATGGGCCAGTTGACGGGGTAGGTCTCGATCCCCAGCTCCTTCTCCAGCTCTTCCAGCAGCTCGAAGGAATCCCGGGCCTCCCGGTCCATCTTGTTGATGAAGGTGAAGATGGGGATGTCCCGCATGGCGCAGACCTTGAAGAGCTTGCGGGTCTGGGCCTCCACGCCCTTGGCCGCGTCGATGACCATGACCGCGGAGTCGGCCGCCATCAGGGTGCGGTAGGTGTCCTCCGAGAAGTCCTGGTGGCCGGGGGTATCCAGAATATTGATGCAGTATCCGTCATACTGGAACTGCATGACCGAAGAGGTCACCGAGATGCCGCGCTGCTTCTCGATCTCCATCCAGTCGGAGGTGGCGGCGCGGGTGTTCTTCTTGCCCTTGACCTGACCGGCCTGGGCGATGGCCCCTCCGTAGAGGAGGAACTTTTCGGTCAGGGTCGTCTTACCGGCGTCGGGGTGGCTGATGATGGCGAACGTGCGCCGGCGCTTGATTTCCGATTCGTATTTTGACAAGGCAAAAACCGTCCTTCATTTCAAAAATAGCGTTTTATTTTATCACATGTGCCGCCCTCGTCACAAGGGACCCCGCCGGGCGGTCTCGTTCCTTCAGGGGGGCGTGAGCAGGCCGGTCAGCTCCGAGATGGCCTGGATGCGCCCCTCGGCCCGGTCCACGCTGCCAAACCCATAGGCCGCATGGAAAAAGGGGACGCCCGCCCCGTGGGCGGCGTCGCAGTCCCCCTGGGTATCCCCCACATAGACGGGCGCGGAGAGCCCGTTGCGCCGGGCCACCAGGGCAATGTTCGCGGCCTTGGCCTGTCCGGTCCGGCCGGGGCACTCAAAATCCCGGATATACTTCTCCAACCTGTGGACTTTCAAGAAGCACTGGATATAGCCATCCTGGCAGTTGCTCACGATGAAGAGGGGAACGCGCCCGGACAGCTCCTCCAGCGTCTCCGCCACACCGGGGTAGAGCTTCCCGCCGTGCTCCCCCAGATAGCGGAGCTGGTGGCGGTAGCAGACCTCCATGATCTCCATCCGCCGCGCCCCGTCTTCGATCTGGGGCAGGATCCGGGCGGCGATGTCCTCCATCAGCAGCCCCATGCAGCTGCGCAGCTGGGGCACGGTCAGTACAGGCTCCAGCCCACACTCCTGAAATCCGGCGTTCCAGCCCTGGCAGATTCCCTCCACGGCGTCCCAGAGGGTCCCGTCCAGATCAAATAAAATGCCGTCCGTCTCTCGCATGGCACTGCTCTCCTTCCGCAAAAATCACCTGTCTAGTGTACCATGTCCAGGCCGGTACGGCAAGGTGATAATTGGGCCAAAAAAGCCGGCTTTCGCCGGCTTTTTGTCTCTGTTTCTCTCAGTTGGCGGCCTCTTTGGCCTCGTCGATGTAGCTGTACAGCGTATATTTGGAGATCCCAAAGAATTTGCACACTTTATCACCGCTCTTGGTGATGAGGAAGGCCCCCGAGTTATTGAGGAACTGGATGGCCTTGACCTTGTCCTCCTTGTTCATCAGCGCCACCGGCTTACCCACCACCCGGACGCTCTGCTCGATGAGCTCGTCCAGCAGGTCGCTGACGTTGCGGGAGATCTCCTCCGGCTCCTGGTTCTCCTGTTCGGTGGAGGTAAACTGCTTGAGGCTGTTCTCCATGGCCAGCATGAGGGTAATGTCGTAGTTGATGCCGAAAATGCCAACGGCATTTCCATCGTCATCCCGGATATAGAAGGTGCTGGACTTGAGGATCTTGCCATCCTTGGTCCGGGTCAGGTAGCTCAGGTGGTCCTGCAGATTGGCCCGCTCGCTGCGCAGAGCCTCCAGCACCACATGGGAAGGGCCGTCTCCCACCTTCCGGCCGGTCACATGGCCGTTTTCAATGGCCACAATGGAGCTGTCCGGATCATTGGAGATCAGATCGTGGACCACCACTTCACAGTTGGGGCCAAATTGCTGGGCAATTCCCTTGGCCAGCTGAAACAAAAACTGAAGCATGGATGCGTTGAGCATAATTCATTCCTTCCTTCCGCCAGAGGCCGGCAGTCAAGCGCCTTTTTGCGGAAAATGTACCTTTTTTTGGCTCTTCTGTCCCCATTCTCTCCTTCTCTGCCTCAGAATCGGTCGTAAAAGCCACATATGCATTGAGAATATTGTATCATATCATGGAAGAATTACAAGAAAAATCGTTATGCCTGAAAAATTTTCTGGTACTCTAAAAAAGGGTTGATTTTCGGTGCACTCTGTGTTAGACTTGGAGTATAAAAAGTGATTTGCCTGTGCAAATCCACTAAAAAGTCATCATATTGGTCGTGGCTGCAACGAAGTGCTTCGCGCACGGGCTGGAGGAGTGTTTCTGAATCCGATTGCTGGTCATGGGCCGCAACCGGCAGGACGCTCATTTCCATGAGGGTCCTTTTTTATTCCGCCGCGCAAAGGGGAACAGGGGCATCTCGTGCAGACCCGCCGAACAAATAAGGAGGACAACCATATGCTGCTAGTGGGAAACGGTAAACTCATCACCCGCAACGAAGCCCTCCCCTATGTGGAGGATGGCGCTGTCGTGATCGACGGCCAGGTCATCAAGGAGATCGGCTCCTTTGCCGACCTGAAGGCCAAGTATCCCGAGGCTGAATTTGTGGACGCCAAGGGCGGCGTGATCATGCCCGGCCTCATCAACGCCCACACCCACATCTACTCCGGCCTGGCCCGCGGCCTGTCCATCAACGGCTTCAACCCCACCAATTTTTTTGAGGTGCTGGACGGCCAGTGGTGGTACATCGACCGGAATCTGACCCTGGACGGCACCCGCGCCTGCGCCTATGCTACGGTGCTGGACTGCATCCGGGACGGCGTGACCACCATCTTTGACCATCACGCCTCCTTCTGTGAGATCCCCGGCTCCCTCTTCGCCATCAAGGATGTTTGCCAGGAAGTGGGCATCCGTGCCAACCTCTGCTACGAGGTCAGCGAGCGCGACGGCATGGAGAAGTGCGACCAGGCCATCCAGGAGAACGCCGACTTTGCCAAGTGGTGTAAGGAGCAGGACGACGACATGATCAAGGCCATGTTCGGCGGCCACGCCCTCTTCACCATCTCGGACAAGACCTTCGAGAAGATGGTCAAGGCCAACGACGGCATGACCGGCTTCCACATCCACGTGGCCGAGGGCATGAACGATGTGTATGACTCTCTGCGCAACTACGGCTGCCGCCCGGTCAACCGCCTGCTCTACAACGGCATTCTGGGTGAGAAGACCATGCTGGGCCACTGCATCCACGTCTCTCCCGCCGAGATGGACATCATCAAGGAGACCAACACCATGGCGGTCAACAACCCCGAGTCCAACATGGGCAACGCCGTGGGCTGCGCGCCGGTCCTCCAGATGTATCAGAAGGGCATCCTCATCGGTCTGGGCACCGACGCCTACACCCACGACATGCTGGAGAGCCTGAAGGTCCTGCTGCCCATGCAGCGCCACAACACCGCCCAGCCCAACGTGGGCTGGTGTGAGGCCACCGGCATGCTCTTCCAGAACAACGCCAAGATCGGCGCCCGCTACTTCAAGAAGCCTCTGGGCATCCTGGCCGAGGGTGCCGCGGCCGACGTGATCGTCATGGACTACAAGCCCTTCACCCCCTTCTCCGACGCCAACATCGACGGCCACATGCTCTTCGGCATGATGGGCAAGAACTGCCGCACCACCATCATCAACGGCAAGGTGGTCTACAAGGACCGCGAGTTCGTCGGCATCGACGAGGACAAGATCAATGCCTGGTGCATGGAGCAGTCCAAGAAGCTCTGGGGTACCCTCAATCACTGCACCTACTAAGTCCTGTCTGCACGTACAATAAACATATTTGATCCTCCGCAGGGCGGTAAGCCCCCGCCTCGCGGAGGGATGTCCCTATTTGTCTGGAGAAAATACGGAAATAAGCCGGGAGGTTTTCTTTATGAGCGATATTATGCGTCCCATGTCCTTTGCCCATCTGATGAACTGGATCCTGACCGAGCACCATGACCAGGGCACCATCTTCGGCGTCTCCAAAATCGTGGAGCACAAGGGCGGCCAGGCCCGTCCCATCTTCCAGGAAAAGATCGAGTCTCCCTTCGGTCCTGCCGCCGGCCCCCACACCCAGCTGGCTCAGAACCTGATCGCCGCCTATGCCGGCGGCAGCCGCTTCTTCGAGGTCAAGACCGTCCAGGTCATGGACGGCGACGAGCTGTCCAAGTGCGTGGCCAAGCCCTGCATCACCGCTGAGGACGAGTGCTACAACTGCGAGTGGTCCACCGAGCTCTATGTGCCTCAGGCCTTTGCCGAGTATGTGAAGGCTTGGTTCGCCTGCAAGCTGCTGGCCAAGGAGTACGGCCTGGGCGATCCTGACGGCTTCGTGTTCAACATGAGCGTGGGTTACGATCTGGCCGGTATCCAGTCCGAGAAGATCGACAAGTACCTCAATGAGATGCGGGATGCCTCCAACACCGCGGTGTGGAAGGAGTGCATGGACTGGGCCCTGAACAATCTGGACCGGTTCCAGAACGTGGACGAGGCCTATGTGAAGGCCATCACTCCCCGGATCAGTGAGTCGGTCACCATCTCCACCCTGCACGGCTGCCCCCCGGACGAGATCGAGCGCATTGCCAACCATCTCATCCAGAACAAGGGCTTCAATACCTTCATCAAGTGCAACCCCACCCTGCTGGGCTATGAGTTTGCCCGCAAGACCCTGGATTCCCTGGGCTTTGACTACATCCAGTTTGACGACCACCACTTCCTGGAGGACCTCCAGTTCTGCGATGCGGTGCCCATGCTCCGCCGCCTGATGGCCCTGTGCGCCGAGAAGGGTCTGGAGTTCGGCGTCAAGCTGACCAACACCTTCCCCGTGGATGTGGCCGCCGGCGAGCTGCCCAGCGATGAGATGTACATGTCCGGCCGCTCCCTGTATCCCCTGACCCTGTCCCTGGCCGGCAAGCTCTCCCACGAGTTCGGCGGCAAGCTGCGCATCTCCTACTCCGGCGGCGCGGATTATCACAACATCAAAGCGCTGGTGGACTGCGGCATCTGGCCCGTCACCCTGGCCACCACCATACTCAAGTCGGGCGGCTACAACCGACTGGCCCAGATCGCCGCCCAGTTTGACGGCAAGGAAAGCGGCGCCTTCCAGGGCGTGGATGTGGCCAAGCTGGACGCTCTGCTGGACCAGCTCTTTGCCGACTGCCACTACCAGAAGCCCATGAAGCCCCTGCCCAGCCGCAAGCTAGACAAGAAGGTCCCCCTCATCGACTGCTTCACCGCCCCCTGCCGCAACGGCTGCCCCATCGAGCAGGATATTCCCGCTTACCTGATGCTGGTCAATGCCGGCAGGTATGAGGAGGCCCTGGAGGTCATCACCCACCGCAACGCCCTGCCCTTCATCACCGGCACCATCTGCTCCCACCGCTGCCAGGACAAGTGCATGCGCAACGCCTATGAGGAGAGCGTGTACATCCGCACCCAGAAGCTCAAGGCGGCTGAGGGCGGCTTCTCCGCGCTGCTGCCCAAGCTGAAGGCGGGCGCGCCGGTCTCCGGCAAGAAGGCAGCCGTCATCGGCGGCGGCCCGGCCGGTATGTCTGCCGCCTACTTCCTGGGCCGCGCCGGCGTGGATGTGACCGTCTTCGAGCGCAAGGACTCCCTGGGCGGCATCGTGCGCCATGTGATCCCCGCCTTCCGCATTCCCGCCTCCGCCATCGACAACGATGTGAAGCTCATGGAGGCCATGGGCGCCAAGGTGGTCCTCAACACCGAGGTCAAGAGCGCGCAGGAGCTCTTCGATCAGGGCTACACCCATGTCATCTTCGCCACCGGCGCCTGGAACAAGGGCAGCGCCGGTCTGGAGTACGGCGAGGAGATGAACGTCATCGCGTTCCTGGAGAAGGCCAAGAAGGCCCCCGAATCCCTCCAGCTGGGCGAGAACGTGGTGGTCATCGGCGGCGGCAACACCGCGATGGACGCCGCCCGGGCTGCCAAGCGCATCCCCGGCGTGAAGAGGGTCTCCCTGGTCTACCGCCGCACCAAGCGCTATATGCCCGCCGACCAGGAGGAGCTGGAGCTGGCTCTGGAGGACGGCGTGGAGTTCCGTGAGCTGCTGGCTCCCGTGGGTGTGAAGGACGGCGTCCTCACCTGCCACGAGATGGAACTGGGCGCTCCCGACGCCACCGGCCGCCGCACCCCCGTGGATACCGGCCGCGTGGTGGAGGTCCCCGCCTGCACCGTCATCACTGCCGTGGGCGAGAAGGTGGACACCGCTCTCTACACCGCCAACGGACTGGCTGTGGATAACCGCGGCAAGGCTGTGGTCAACGCGGAGACTCTGGAGTCCAGCGTCAAGAACGTCTTTGTGATCGGCGACGGTCAGAAGGGCCCCGGCACCGTGGTGGAGGCCATTGCCGGCGCCACCAAGGCCGCCAGGGCGATCCAGGCCTTCGACACCGAGAAGTATGTGGAAAAGAACGTCAACGCCGACTACCAGGCCCCCCTGGCCAAGCGCGGCATCCTCTGCAACGACTGCAAGAGCTGCGACGAGATCCGCTGCCTGGGCTGCGCCACCGTCTGCGAGACCTGTACCGAGGTCTGCCCCAACCGCGCCAACGTGGCCGTCTGGGTCCCCGGAAAGCGGATGCGCCAGATCATCCATGTGGACGGCATGTGCAACGAGTGTGGCAACTGCGCCACCTTCTGCCCCTATGACTCCCGTCCCTACAAGGATAAGTTCACCCTCTTCTGGAGCGAGGAGGACTTCAACAACAGCGAGAACGAGGGCTTCCTCCGTCTGGAGGGCGATCTGACCCGGGTACGCCTGGGCGGCCAGGTCAAGGAGTACCACGTGGAGGACGCCTCCTGCGGCCTGTACGAGGACCTGCGGAAGCTCATCTGTGCGGTCTACGCCAATTACAGCTATCTGCTGAAGTAAGCGTGTTCCGATAAAACCCCTTTCTTGTCTCTTAACTCCGCAAACGAGATCCCCGCCCGGAGCGCATGCCGGGCGGGGATTCTCGTTTATCCATTCGGTTCAATGTATAAAGCTGCCGGTCTCCCTTGGGAGACCGGGGCGTCACAGCTTGTCAAAGAACGCCAGTTCTCAAAACACGAGGACTGGCGTTTTATCATTAAACGGAGCAAAAATC
>JAHAEW010000264.1 GCA_018374635.1 Clostridiales bacterium | reverse complement strand
TGGACGGCAAGTACGGCGCCAAGACCGCCGCTTCCCTGGTGCGGGAGGCTGCCGAGGTTTATGAGAAGCGCGGCCGCCTGAAGAAGTTCTAATCATACTCCAGAGTCAGGAGGCCCCAGAATGAAACTGGTCGCAGGCATTGACATCGGAAACGCGACAACAGAGACAGCATTGGCCCGCATCGAGGACGGTCACGCGGTCTTTCTGGCCAGCGGAACCGTCCCCACCACGGGCATCAAGGGGACCCGCCAGAACATCAACGGCATCTTTCACTCCCTGACCAACGCCTTGGAGAAGGCCGGGCTGGAGTTCAAGGAGCTGTCGGAGGTGCGCCTGAACGAAGCCGCCCCCGTCATCGGCGATGTGGCCATGGAGACCATTACCGAGACCATCATCACCGAGTCCACCATGATCGGCCACAACCCCGCCACACCCGGCGGAATGGGCGTGGGCGTGGGAGAGACGGTCCTCATCACGGAGCTGGAACAGGCTCCGGTCGGGCGGGACTATATTGCAGTGGTGCCCGGGACGGTGGACTTTGAGGTGGCGGCCCGGCTGATCAACCGGGCCACCGCCGGGGATCGCAAGGTCACCGCAGCCATTGTCCAGCGGGATGACGGCGTGCTGATTCACAACCGCCTGACCTGCAAGATCCCGATCGTGGACGAGGTGGCGCTGATTGACAAGGTGCCCATCGGCATGCGCTCCGCCGTGGAGGTGGCCGCCGTGGGCGGCGTGGTGGAGGTGCTCTCCAACCCCTACGGCATCGCCACCCTGTTTGGCCTGTCCTCTGACGAGACCCGGCAGGTGGTGCCCATCGCCCGGGCCCTGATTGGAAACCGCTCGGCGGTGGTGATCAAGACCCCGGCCGGAGACGTGAAGGAGCGGAAAATTCCGGCCGGCACGATTGAGCTGCTGGGGGAAAACCGCAGCGTCAAAGTGGATGTGGACGACGGGGCCGACAAGATCATGAAGGCCGTGGAGTCCATTCCCAGCCTGGAGGATGTGCGGGGAGAGCCGGGAACCAACGCCGGCGGCATGCTGGAGAAGGTGCGCCAGGTCAT
>JAHAEW010000263.1 GCA_018374635.1 Clostridiales bacterium | reverse complement strand
ATGACCTGGCGCACCTTCTCCAGCATGCCGCCGGCGTTGGTTCCCGGCTCTCCCCGCACATCCTCCAGGCTGGGAATGGACTCCACGGCCTTCATGATCCGGTCGGCCCCGTCGTCCACATCCACCTTGACGCTGCGGTTTTCCCCCAGCAGCTCAATCGTGCCGGCCGGAATTTTCCGCTCCTTCACGTCTCCAGCCGGGGTCTTGATCACCACCGCCGAGCGGTTTCCAATCAGGGCCCGGGCGATGGGCACCACCTGCCGGGTCTCGTCGGAGGACAGGCCAAACAGGGTGGCGATGCCGTAGGGGTTGGAGAGCACCTCCACCACGCCGCCCACGGCGGCCACCTCTACGGCGGAGCGCATGCCGATGGGCACCTTGTCAATCAGAGCCACCTCGTCCACGATCGGGATCTTGCAGGTCAGGCGGTTGTGAATCAGCACGCCGTCATCCCGCTGGACAATGGCGGCGGTGACCTTGCGGTCTCCGGCGGTGGCCCGGTTGATCAGCCGGGCCGCCACCTCAAAGTCCACCGTCCTGGGCACCACTGCAATATAGTCCTGCCCGACCGGCGCCTGTTCCAGCTCCGTGATGAGGACCGTCTCTCCCACGCCCACACCCATTCCGCCGGGCGTGGCGGGGTTGTGGCCGATCATGGTGGACTCGGTGATGATGGTCTCGGTAATGGTCTCCATGGCCACATCACCGATGACGGGGGCGGCTTCGTTCAGGCGCACCTCCGACAGCTCCTTGAGCTCCAACCCGACCTTCTCCAAAGCGTTGGTCAGGGAGTGAAAGATACCGTTGATGTTCTGGCGGGTCCCTTTGATGCCCGTGGTGGGGACGGTTCCGCTGGCCAGAAAGACCGCGTGACCGCCCTCGATGCGCGCCAATGCTGTCTCTGTTGTCGCGTTTCCGATGTCAATGCCTGCGACCAGTTTCATTTTGGGGCCTCCTGACTCTGAAGTATGATTAGAACTTCTTCAGGCGGCCGCGCTTCTCATAAACCTCGGCAGCCTCCCGCACCAGGGAAGCGGCGGTCTTGGCGCCGTACTTGCCGTCCA
>JAHAEW010000262.1 GCA_018374635.1 Clostridiales bacterium | reverse complement strand
TTGAGATTTTGCAGGCCCTGAACGCCTGCCACGGCCCCTCAGGAAGTGAGGGGGCTGTCGCCGGGGTGCTCCGCACCCTGGCCGCCCCCTACGTGGATTCCTGTACCACAGACGCCCTGGGCAACCTGATCTGCCATAAAAAGGGGAGTGGGCCCAAGGTCCTGTTTGCCGCCCATATGGACTCCATCGGTCTAATGGTCACCTATATTGACGAGAAGGGCTTCCTCCGCTTCGGCCCGGTGGGCGGGCTCTCCGCCCACGAGGTGCTGGGCACCCCCGTCCGCTTCGCCAACGGTACCCGCGGCGTGGTGGCCCTGGAGGGCAAGGTGGAGCCCAAGGACATGAAGCTGGAGCACCTGTACCTGGACATTGGGGCCCGAAACGAGGCGGAGGCAAAGGCCATGGTACAGGTGGGGGACATTGCGGTCTATGACACCCACGCCTTCTGCTCCGGAGGGCGCATCTTCTCTCCCTATCTGGACGACCGGATCGCCTGCGCGGTGCTGCTGATGGCGATGGAGCGCCTGAAGAACACGGAAAATGACCTGTACTTCGTCTTTACGGTACAGGAGGAGGTGGGACTCCGCGGAGCCCGCACCGCCGCTTACGGGGTGGCGCCGGACTACGGCATTGCCGTGGACGTGACGGACTCAGACGACATCCCTTCGGCCCCCCATGCGTGCAGCAGTGTGGCCGGAAAGGGGGCCGCCATCAAGGTGATGGACAGTTCGGTGATCTGCCACCCTTCTGTGGTGGCCAAGCTGGAGAAACTTGCACTGACAGGTAACATCCCTTGTCAGAAGGATATCCTGCGCTTTGGAGGCACCGACGCCGGGGCCATCCACCAGAGCCGGGCCGGGGTGTATATCGGCGGCATCTCCATTCCCACCCGCTATGTCCACACGCCGCTGGAGGTGGCGGATCTGGGAGACGTGGAGGCCTGCGCAGCCCTGGTGGCAGCCTTTGCCCAGGCGAAGCTGACCTGCTGAGTCCTCAAATACAGAAAGAACGGAATGTGTAAAAAGAAATGCCTTTACAGATTAGTGAAAAAGTAATGGCCCTGGCAGCCCAGG
>JAHAEW010000261.1 GCA_018374635.1 Clostridiales bacterium | reverse complement strand
ACGGAGACCGGCTTTCAGGTGCACTACGACCACTACGAGGTGGGCCTCAGCGACAACGACTTTCTCCCCGTCACCAACAAGGCGGGGGAGAGCTACCGCATCTGGCCCTGGTATAGCAGCGAGCCCCCGGACCCGATTGGGTCTGGGGGCTTAACCTGTCGAAAGGACGTTTTGACAGAGAGAACCCGCCGCGCAAAAATGCGGCGGGTTCTCCGATTTAGGGACAGGCTTGATTACCAGTCCAGATCCAGGGTCACGGTGTAGGTAGTGCCATTGATGGTCAGGTTGTTGGGCGTGTAAGCGGCATCGTTGCCCACCAGCATATACTGAGCAGCGCCGGCTTCATCGTAGAATGCCAGGACGGCGAACTCAGTAGAGTTCTTGAGATCATTCTGACTGGTGGCAGATCCGCCGGTGCAGTACAACTGCGCAATGGTCTCAGCGGGGTTGGCCGGGTCGGTGCCGAAACCGGGAACTTTGGTATTCACACTCGTTCCGGTGACCGGTCCGCTCACGGTAATCGCGTTCGAGCCGGTGGCCACGATGTCGAAGTCAAAGGTCACATAGCCAGAGTTCACCAGATCCACCCAATAGCCATATCGGGCAGGATCCTGCTCCTTCCAGTACTCAGTGTACTCCAGGTGAGCATTCTTGTCGGCAGTCGTCACAGTGACGTGATTGTCCGTTGTGGTGCAGGTGTAGTTGTCACCGTTCTTGGTGTCCTTGATCACCCAATTACCAGTACTATCCACCTCTACTTCGATGTCGGAGACGCTGACACCCAGAACCTTTGCGGCCTCAGCCTTGACAGCATCGCGCTTCTCGGCAAAGGTGGCATCCTCCGCACCGGTAACGGAAATATTCAGTTTCCGAGTCATGGGGTCAAACTGCACGGTGATGCTCTCGTTGACGATACCATCGTCACGATGCTCCTCGTCCACTTCCCAGATCCAGGCGGTGCGGATGGCGTTGTCATCCTTGACAATGACGGCGTTCACCTTGGTATTGTAGGGGAAGGTGCCCAGGGCGGTCTTGTCCTCGGCGGTGTCCACGTCGGTGACATCCCACACGTTGGCCTT
>JAHAEW010000260.1 GCA_018374635.1 Clostridiales bacterium | reverse complement strand
CGCCCATGGTCCAGTCGCCCTTGGCGCCGCAGACCTCATAGAGGAAGTTGCGGATCATGTCCACGCCGTGCTCGGTGTGATTGACCTCCAGGTGGTACTGCACCCCGTAGAGGCCCCGCTTCTCGTCGGCAATGGCCACGTTGGGGCAGGCGTCAGAGTGGGCGGTGAGGGCGAAGCCCTCGGGCACCTTGGCCATGTAGTCCCCGTGGCTCATCCAGGAGATGCCCTGCTCCGGCAGGCCTTTGAAGAGCTTGCAGGCGGTGTCGTAATAGGTCTCGGTCTTGCCGTACTCCCGGGCGGTGTCCTCGTGGGCCTCGGTGACCTGGCCGCCCAGGGCGTGGGCCATGAACTGGCAGCCATAGCAGATGCCCAGCACCGGCACACCCAGCTCAAAGATGGCCGGATCAGCCTTGGGCGCGCCCGCCTCATAGACGGAGTTGGGGCCGCCAGTGAAGATGAAGCCGATGGGCTCCATAGCGCGGAGTTGCTCCAGCGGGGTCGTGTAGGGCTTGACCTCGCAATAGACGCCGCACTCGCGCACCCGGCGGGCGATGAGCTGGTTGTACTGGCCGCCGAAATCCAGGACAATCACGGTCTGATGGGACATCATCTTGCCTTCTTTCTCTCGTTTTCTCTCACGCCATGCCCATAGGCCCGGCGATATTTTTACAGTTTAGGATACCATATTCCGGCCTAAAGCGCAAGCATTCCGTAAAAAAGCCGCCGGACCCGGTCAGGTCCGGCGGCTTTTCAGCGCAGTCTTCAATCCACTTCCGCGCCGCCCCACTCCACGGCGGTGAAGTCGGCGCGCTCCGGCGCGGTTAACGTCTGGGGCTCCACCTCCACCGGCGCGTCCAGCCCCTTCCACGCCAGGAACACCCGGATCAGGGTATCGGGGGCCGGGTCGATGGTCAGCCCGGCGGAGTCGGTGTAGGCCTCGGTCTGGAAGGAGAGCAGATTGTAGGGGTTGCCCTCCAGCTTTGGCAGCCAGTAGATGATGAATTCGTCAGCCTCCCGCTCGGTCAGGCCCAGCCTGTCCAGGGCGTCCTCCAGGAAGGCCGCAGTGTCCTCCCCTGCCACG
>JAHAEW010000105.1 GCA_018374635.1 Clostridiales bacterium | reverse complement strand
GCCGCCCATGTCGGTCACGGTAACCATGGTGTTGTTGAAAGAGGAGCGGATGTGCACCTGGCCCTTCTCAACGTTCTTCTTTTCGCGGCGCTTGCGCACCACTTTCTTGCCGTTCTTAGCAGCAGTAGCCATTGCTTATCCCTCCTTACTTCTTCTTGTTCGCGACGGTACGCTTGGGACCCTTGCGGGTACGGGCGTTGGTCTTGGAGCGCTGGCCGCGGACGGGCAGGCCCTTGCGGTGACGCAGGCCGCGGTAGCAGCCGATCTCGGTCAGGCGCTTGATGTCCATCGCCACATCGCGGCGGAGGTCGCCTTCCACAGTGTAGTTGTGCGCAATGCACTCGCGCAGCTTGGCCTCTTCCTCGTCGGTCAGGTCCTTCACGCGGGTGTCGGGGTTGATCCCGGTCTCAGCCAGGATCTTATTGGCGCTGGTGCGCCCGATGCCAAAGATATAAGTGAGGCCGATCTCGATCCGCTTATCCTTCGGCAGGTCAATGCCAGCAATACGTGCCATACTGTTTCAGCACCTCCTAATTAACCTTGTCTCTGCTTATGCTTGGGGTTTTCGCAAATAACCATGACTTTGCCCTTGCGCTTGATGACTTTGCACTTCTCGCACATGGGCTTCACGGACGGTCTAACTTTCATTTTAGTTACCTCCATCTGGTAGCCTGATGGCCCCGGCGGGGTGGGGGCAAGGCCCCTCGACTGCCGGTCGTTGTTCGGTACATGCGGCGGACATGGGATCATGCCGCCGCGGGCTTGTCACGCGATGGCGGCTGTGCACGCCTTCGCGCTTCTTGTCACGCTACGCGCCCTCCGCCGCGGCACACTGCGCAACGCTCCGCGCAAAACACCTCGCCCCTGCGGGGCGACTGCTTTCGCGTCTGCGCGTTTTGCTGTGCGCCTGCTCCGGGCGCTTCGCGCTTCGTTTTACTTGCTTCGCCAGGTGATTCTTCCCCGGGTCACGTCGTAGGGAGACATCTGGACCGTCACCTTGTCGCCGGGCAGGATGCGGATGAAGTTCATCCGCAGCTTACCGGAGATGTGGGCCAGAATGATGTGGCCGTTTCCGATGTCCACGCGGAACGTGGTGTTGGGAAGGGACTCAACCACGACGCCCTCCACTTCGATCATATCGTCTTTTGCCAAAGCGTCATACCCTCCTTGATACAGCTCGGAAAGCGGCCAGCGCCCTCCGGAGTGCTCTGTCGGAAATCGTCTCGCCCAGGTGCACGCGCTGGATGGTGGGATGAAGGAAAGCCCCCCGGTTCTCCACCGAAACATGGCCCAGCTTCTTGCGCTTGGGTTTTGCGATTTTCCGTCTTTTACCGTCGGCCAGAAGGAGGAAGGAATCCTCCGTTCCGACCACGCAAAAGAGCTCGCCCTTGTCGTGACCAGCGGTGGACCGCACGATCCAGCCCGTATAATCGTACATAAGGCTCACTCTCCAGGACAGGTGAGCACTTCCGGCTCCCCGTCAGTGATGAGAATGGTGTTCTCATAATGGGCGGCCAGGGAGCCGTCAGCTGTGACGGTGGTCCACTTGTCCTTCAGGACCTTGACGCGCCAGTCTCCGGCGCAGACCATGGGTTCGACCGCAAGGGTCATGCCCGGCTGGAGCCGGGGGCCATGGCCGGCGGGACCGAAGTTGGGGACCTCCGGGGCCTCGTGGAGCTTCATGCCCACGCCGTGGCCCACAAAGTCCCGCACCACCGAGCAGCCGTTCGCTTCCACGAACTGCTGGACGGCGTGGGAAATGTCATAGACGCGGTTGCCGGCCTTGGCCATCTTGAAGCCCTCCCAGAAGCTCTGTTCGGTCACTTCAATGAGCCGCTTTGCCTCCTCGGAGATTGCTCCGCAGGCAAAGGTGGCCGCGCAGTCGCCGTGAAAGCCTTCGATGCAGGCCCCCACGTCCACGCTGACGATGTCGCCCTCCTGGAGCTTCCGGTGATCCGGAATGCCGTGGATGACGACCTCGTTCACCGAGATACAGGCCGAACCGGGAAACCCGCCGTAGCCCAGGAACGAGGGCTTGGCGCCCTGGCTCTCGATGAACTTGCGCACCGCGGTGTCGATCTCCAGCGTGGTGACGCCGGGCCGCACCAGGGTGCCGGCCAATGCGCGGGCCTGGGCAGTGATCCGCCCGGCCCTGCGCATCCGCTCGATCTCACGGGGGGACTTGAGGGAAATCATTTCCATCCGAGTCACTTCCCCAACAGTTTCATAATGGCCTCGTTGGTGGCCTCGATGCCGCCCAGATCGGGAACGGTCTGGAGCAGGCCCTTGGCCTGATAGTACTCCTTCAGAGGCTCGGTCTCCTGGTGGTAGACCTCCAGACGGCGCTTGACCGTCTCGGGCTGATCGTCCTTCCGCTGCTCCAACGCGCCGCCGCACTTGTCGCACACGCCCTCGGTCTTGGAGGGCGCGGCCACGATGTGGTAGGTGGCGCCGCAGCCGTGGCAGGTCCGGCGGCCGGTCATACGGGCCTCGATGACGCTGTCGGCGATCTCCAGGGAGAGCACCACGTCAAAGTGGATGCCGGCCTTGTCCAGGGCCTCGGCCTGGGCGATCGTGCGGGGCACGCCGTCCAGAATGTAGCCGTTGGCGCAGTCGGCCTCGGCCAGCCGCTCCTGAATGATGCCGATGATGACCTCATCGGGGACCAGCTTGCCGGCCTCCATATACTCCTTGGCCTTCAGGCCCACGGGCGTGCCGTTCTTCACGGCGGCGCGCAGGATGTTGCCGGTGGAGATGGTGGGAATGCCCAGCTTCCGGCTGATGATCTCAGCCTGGGTGCCTTTGCCGGCGCCCGGGGCGCCCAACAGAATCAGCTTCATATCCGATACACCTCGATTATTCCAGGAAGCCCTTGTAATGCCGCATGAGCATCTGGGCCTCCATGGCCTTGGTGGTCTCCAGCGCGACGCCCACGACGATGATGACGGAGGTGCCGCCGATGGCCAGAGAGCTGTTGTTCACCAGAGCGCCGGTCACAATGGGGGCGATGGCGATCACAGACAGGTAGATGGCGCCGAAGAAGGTGATCTTCCCCAGTACCTTCTGAATGAAATCAGCGGTGGGCTTGCCGGGCCGGAAGCCGGGCACGAAACCGCCGTTCTTCTTCAGGTTGTTGGCCACTTCCACAGGGTTGAACTGCATGGTGGAGTAGAAGTAGCTGAAGCCGAGGATCAGCAGGAAATACACCACGATGTAGAACACGCTCGTGGTATCAAAGATCTGCAGGAAGGTATACCAGCCGGTGCCGGGCGTGCGGGAAGAGGGGACGAAGGCCCCGATGGTAGCCGGCAGGCTGGCGATGGCCTGGGCGAAAATGATGGGCATAACGCCGGTCATATTCACCTTCAGGGGCAGATGGCTGGACTGGCCGCCGTACATCTTCCGGCCCACCACGCGCTTGGCGTACTGCACCGGAATGCGGCGCTCGGCATTCTGGATGAACACGATGAATACCACCATGGCCAGCATACCGATCAGGATCGCCACGACGCCCACGGGATGGAGCCGGAACGCTCCCTCGGTGGTGACACCGTTGGCCCAGTTCTGCACGCCCACGATCATATATTCGATCATGGAGGGGCCGCGGGACAGGATGCCCGCAAACAGGATGATCGAGATACCGTTGCCGATGCCAAACTCGGTGATCTGCTCACCCAGCCACATGATGAAGGCGGACCCGGCGGTGAAGGACACGATGATCACGATGGCGGCCCACCAGCCGGGAACACCGGTGGTGTCCAGCACGCTCACGCCGCTGGAAGCGCCGGCCGTCTTGATCAGGGTGTAGTAGCCGAAGCCCTGCAACACCGCGATGGCCACGGTGACATACCGGGTGATGGCGGCGATCTTCTTGCGGCCCTCCTCGCCGCCCTCCTTCTGGAGACGCTCCAGAGCGGGGATGGCAACGGTCAGCAGCTGCACGATGATGGAGCTGTTGATATAGGGCTGCACACCCAGGGCGAACACTGTCGCCTGGGAGAAGGCGGTGCCATTCATCGCGCCCAGCAGACCGAAGATGGTGCCGCTCATGGCGTTCATCTGATTGGCGAATACCTCTCCGTTCACGAAGGGAACGGGGACGGCAGAGCCCAGGCGGAAGACCAGCAGCGCGAAGATCACAAAGAGGAGCTTCTTGCGCAGATCCGGGATCTTCCAGGCATTGCGTACGGTTTCGATCACTTAGATCACCTCGTACTTTCCGCCCGCCGCGACGATCTTCTCCTTCGCGGAAGCGGAGAACGCGGAGGCACGGACGGTGAGCTTCTTGGTCAGGGTCCCGTTGCCCAGGATCTTGACGCCGTGCTCACACTTGGAGAGAATACCCTTCTCCAGCAGGTCGCAGACATTGACGGTGGCGCCGTCCTCAAACTTGTTGAGGGCGGAGACGTTGATGGCCTCCAGGCGCTCGGCAAAGATGTTGTTGAAGCCGCGCTTGGGCAGGCGGCGGGTCAGAGGCATCTGGCCGCCTTCGAAGCCGACGCGGACGCCGCCGCCGGAGCGGGCCCACTGGCCCTTCTGGCCGCGGCCGGCGGTGGTGCCGTTACCGGAACCCTTGCCGCGGCCCTTGCGGAAAGCCTTCTTCACAGAGCCGGGCGCGGGAGAAAGTTCATGCAGTTTCATATCGCGCACCTCCTTACTTTTCCTCGGTGACCTGGAGCAGGTAACCGATCTGAGCGATCTTGCCGCGGGTAGCGACGTTGTCGGGCTGTACGGTGGTGTCGCCGATCTTGCGCAGACCCAGAGCCTCGGCAGTCGCCTTGTGCTTGGCGATGCGGCCGTTCAGGCTCTTGACCAGCTTGATGTTCATGTTAGCCATTGTGATCGGCCCTCCTTAACCTACGATCTCGCTGACGCTCTTGCCGCGGACGCGGGCCACTTCCTCGGGGCTGCGAAGAGACTTCAGGCCCTCGAAGGTAGCGGAAACCACGTTCTGCGGGTTGTTGGAGCGCAGGCACTTGGCGCGGATGTCGTGGATGCCGGCGGCCTCCATGACAGCGCGGACGGGGCCGCCGGCGATGATACCGGTACCGGGGGCGGCGGGCTTGAGAAGCACGCGGCCGGCGCCGAACTCGCCGATGACCTCGTGGGGAATGGTGGTGCCGGACAGGCTCACCGTGCACATGTTCTTCTTGGCGTCCTCGATGCCCTTGCGGATGGCCTCGGGCACCTCAGCGGCCTTGCCCAGGCCAAAGCCCACGCGGCCCTTCTCGTCGCCCACGACCATGAGAGCGGCGAACTTGAAGATACGACCGCCCTTGACGGTCTTGGAAACGCGGTTCAGAGAAACGAGCTTCTCGGTGAACTCGCTGGGTTCTCTTTCAAATCTAGCCATGTTCGTTATCTCCTCCCCTTAAAATTCGAGGCCGCCCTCGCGGGCGCCCTCGGCCAGAGCAGCCACCCGGCCGTGATACACGTAGCCGCCGCGGTCAAAGACCACAGTGCTGACGCCGGCAGCCTTGGCGCGCTCAGCAACGGCCAGGCCCACCTTCTTGGCGGCCTCGCAGTTGGAGCCCTTGCCCTCAAAGCCCTTCTCCAGGGAAGAAGCGGAGACCAGGGTCTTGCCGTTGACATCGTCGATGATCTGGGCATAGATGTTGGTCTCGCTGCGGAACACGTTCAGACGGGGACGCTCGGGCGTGCCGGAAATCTTAGAGCGGACACGCTTATGGCGCTTAAGCCGCTGCGCCTTGGTATTGGGACGATTGATCATAGTGGCACACCTCCTTATTTCTTCTTGACGCCGGTCTTGCCTTCCTTGCGGCGGATGACCTCGTCAGTGTATTTGATACCCTTGCCCTTGTAAGGCTCGGGGGGTCTTTTCTCTCTGACTTCAGCGGCGAACTGACCGACCTGCTCCTTGCTGGCGCCGGAGACGACGATCTTGTTGGCGCTGGGGGTCTCGATGGTGATTCCCTCGGGAGCCTCCATAAAGACCTGATGGGAGAAGCCCAGGTTCATGACCAGCTTCTTGCCCTCCATGGCAACACGATAGCCCACGCCGTTGACGTCCAGCTCCTTCTTGAAGCCCTCGGTCACGCCGACGACCATGTTGTGGATCAGGGTGCGGGTCAGGCCATGCAGGCTGCGGTTCTCCTTGGCATCGTTGGGACGGGTCACGAGGATCTCGTTACCCTCCTGGGCGATGTTCATATTGGGGTGGAACGCACGGGTCAGGGTGCCCTTGGGGCCCTTAACGGTCACGACGTTCCCATCGATCTTCACGTCCACACCGGCGGGGATGGAGATCGGCTTTCTTCCGATACGAGACATATTCTACTCTCCCTCCCTTACCACACGAACGCAAGGACCTCGCCGCCGACGTGGGCCGCACGCGCAGCCTTATCGGTCATGACGCCCTTGGAAGTGGACACGATAGCGATACCCAGACCACGGATGACGCGGGGCAGCTCATCAGCGCCAGCGTACACGCGCAGGCCGGGCTTGGACACGCGGCGCAGACCGGAGATGACCTTCTCCTTACCAGCGCCGTACTTTAGGGTGATGCGGATAACGCCCTGAGTGCCGTCGTCGATCAGCTGGAAGTTCTTGATGTAGCCTTCATCCAGCAGGATCTGAGCGATGGACTTCTTCATGTTGGACGCGGGTACGTCCACGGTGTCATGCTTTGCGTTGTTCGCGTTGCGGATGCGGGTCAGCATATCCGCAATGGGGTCGGTAATATGCATGAGTTTACCCTCCTTTTTAGAGTTACAGATCCGTGAGAAGATCTGTTAAGGCGGCAAGGTATCGGAGTTCGCAGGGCTCCGACCTTTTAACCGTCTGCCAGGGAATATTATATAGTGAAAAGCCCGCTGTGAAAAGGAAAAATTGTCCCAAATCCGCACTTTTGGTGAAATGCCCTAGGCGTCAGCCCAGAAGAGGGGTCTCTTATTCATTATTCACAGCGCCGCTTGCACTATCCGGCCAGTTTATCACTTAAACGGAGAATTTTGCGTCGAAAACCGCTCCGCAAGGAAGGGGCGGCGGCCCCGGGAGGACGGCGGGGAGCAGCGCTCGACCCGCCGGTCGGGCTCCGGACAGACCTCCCGTCACGCAACGCAAGCGCCAGACGTGCTCTCACACGTCAGGCGCGGCGTTAGCGTTGCGATCGGTTGTTACCAGGAGGCCTTCTTCACGCCGGGGATCTGACCCTTGTAGGCCAGCTCGCGGAAGCAGATACGGCAGATGCCGTAGTCGCGCAGGTAGGCGTGGGGGCGGCCGCAGATCTTGCAGCGGTTGTAGCGGCGGGTGGAGAACTTGGGCTCCGCCTGCTGCTTCAGGATCATAGACTTCTTAGCCATTAACGTTCTCCTCCTTAGCGGGCGAAGGGCGCGCCGATCAGGGTCAGCAGCTCCTTGGCCTCTTCATCAGTCTGGGCGGTGGTGCAGAACACGATGTCCATGCCGCGGATCTTGTCGATCTTGTCGTACTCGATCTCAGGGAAGATCAGCTGCTCCTTGATGCCCAGGGCAAAGTTGCCGCGGCCGTCGAAGGCGTTGCCGTTGATGCCGCGGAAGTCGCGCACGCGGGGCAGGGCCACGTTGAACAGGCGGTCCACGAACTCCCACATACGGTCGCCGCGCAGGGTGACCTTCGCGCCGATGGGCATACCCTCGCGCAGCTTGAAGTTGGCGACGGACTTCTTGGCCTTGGTCACAATGGCCTTCTGGCCGGTGATCTTGGTCAGATCGCCCACCACGGCCTCGAGGACCTTGGCGTTGTCGCGGGCCTCGCCGCAGCCGCAGTTGACCACGATCTTGTCCAGCTTGGGGATCTGCATGACGGACTTGTAGCCGAACTTCTGCATGAGAGCAGGAGCGACTTCTTCCTGGTACTTCTTCTTCAGGTTGGGCATGTTAGCCATAGTTGACTCCTCCTCTCTTAAATCTCGGCGCCGCACTTCTTGCAGATGCGGACCTTCTTATCGCCCTCGACCTTGTGGCCGATGCGGGTGGGCTTGTTGCACTTGGGGCAGACCTTCTGCACCTTGCAGGCGTAGATGGGGGCTTCCTTCTTCACGATGCCGCCCTGCTCGCCCTGCTTGCGGGGCTTGGTGTGGCGGGTGGCGATGTTGACGCCCTCCACGATGACCTTGCTCTCCTTGGGCAGGACGGAGAGGATCTTGCCCTGCTTGCCCTTGTCCTTACCGGACAGGACGACGACCAGGTCGTCTTTCTTGATGCTCATCTTGTTCATGTTATCTCCTACCCCCTTACAGCACTTCGGGAGCCAGGGACAGGATCTTCATGTAATCCTTGTCGCGCAGCTCGCGGGCCACGGGCCCAAAGATACGGGTACCCTTGGGGTTCTTGTCCTCCTTGATGAGGACGGCGGCGTTGTCGTCAAAACGGACGTAGCTGCCGTCGCTGCGGCGGACACCCTTGACGGAACGGACGATGACGGCCTTGACGACCTCGCCCTTCTTCACAGTGCCGCCGGGCTGGGCCTTGCGCACGGAAGCAACAACGACGTGGTCTTGATCTCCTTGGCGCCGGTGTTGTCGGCGACCTTCAGATAGCTTTCCTGCTGAATCATTCCGGCACCTCCTTACTTCGCCTTCTCGATGATCTCAACGACGCGCCAACGCTTGTCCTTGGACAGGGGGCGGGTCTCCATAACGCGGACGCGGTCGCCCACGCCGCAGGCATTCTGCTCGTCATGGGCCTTGAGCTTATAGGTCCGCTTTACGATCTTCTTGTACAGAGGATGGGCCACACGGTCGGCGATGGCCACCACAACGGTCTTGTCCATCTTGTCAGAGACTACCAGGCCGACTCTGGTCTTACGGGAAGAAGTTCTGTTTTCCATGATCTATTTCCTCCTTCTTACTGTTATCGGCCAGCGAGCTGCAGCTCGCGCAGGATGGTCTTGACTCGGGCAATATCCTTCTTGACCTCGGCGATCTTGGCGGGATTCTCGAGCTGATTGGTGGCATGCTGAAGACGGAGCTGGAACAGGTCCTTCTTCAGGTCGCCCAGCTTGGAGTTGAGCTCCTCGGCGTTCATCTTGCGGACTTCATTTGCCTTCATCATTATTCACCACCATTCTCGGTCTCGGCGGTCTCCTTCTTCACAATCTTGCACTTGACGGGCAGCTTGTGAGAAGCAAGACGCAGGGCCTCGCGGGCGACTTCCTCGGAAACGCCGGCGATCTCGAACATCACGCGGCCGGGCTTGACCACGGCCACCCAGTACTCGGGAGAGCCCTTACCGGAACCCATGCGGGTCTCGGCAGGCTTCTCGGTAATGGGCTTGTCGGGGAAGATCTTGATCCAGACCTTACCGCCGCGCTTGGTGTGGCGGGTCATGGCCACACGGGCGGCCTCGATCTGGTTGCTGGTGATCCAGCAGGGCTCGGTGGCCTGGAGGCCCCAATCACCGTAAGTGACGGTGTTGCCCTTGAGGGCCTTGCCCTTCATGCGTCCGCGGTGCACGCGGCGGTATTTCACTCTCTTAGGCAGCAGCATTAGTTGGAGCCTCCTTCCTTAGCAGTGTTGGCAGCGGGACGGGCGCCGCCCTGGCGGAAACCGCCCTGGGGACGGCCGCCGTTGTTGCGGTTGAAACCGCCCTGGCGGTTGAAGCCGCCCTTGCGGTCGCCGTCGCGGCGGTCGCGGCGGGGACGGTCAGAGCGCTCCTTGAAGTTCTTGGTGTCCAGGGTGCGGGGAGTGGTCCGCAGGCTCTGGGTGAGCACCTCGCCCTTGTAGATCCACACCTTCACGCCGATGCGGCCGTAGGTGGTGGCAGCCTCCGCGAAGCCGTAGTCGATGTCGGCGCGCAGGGTCTGC
>JAHAEW010000259.1 GCA_018374635.1 Clostridiales bacterium | reverse complement strand
CTTCGCCAGTTCACGGGCGGCCTTTTTGTCGAAGCGGCGGCGCATCTCCACCCGGCGGCAGGGCACGCCCATGGCCTCCAGCCGCTCCACCAGCAGCCCGCCCTCGTTGTAGGCAAAGAAGGGCTGTACCAGCCCATCGGCGGCGAGATACTTCACCAGGGTCTCCACGTACCGCTCGGTGCCCGCCTTGCCTGCAAAATTCAGCAGATAGAGTACCTTCAGCATGAAGAATACCCCCTTTATCCAAAGAGTAAGCGCGGAGCCATGCCCCGCGCCTTTCATTTTACCGGAAAACCCCCGGGAAATCAACCCGCTTTTCGCCCCCAGCCGCAGAAGATCAGACCCCCGCAGAGCAGATAAGGGATGGCGGACTCATGAAGGGCCACAAGGGCCCCGTGCACAGGCAACAGCAGCACGCCCAGAAGAAGCAGGGCCGCGCAGCCCGCCCCCGCCCAGAACAGGGCACGCCGGAGTGCCAGCCGCCGGGGGCGGAGCTCCCGCCAGATAGAGACCAGGGCGCACACCGCCATTCCCAGCAGCAGATTCAGGGCGGGCCAGAGCAGCAGCCAGCCCGCCGCAGAGTAGTCATATTTATCGTACATCGCCTCAAGCGCCGGGAGCGCCCAGAGCTGGTAGGCCAGCCACAGCGCCGCCCAGACGGCCCACAGCGCCCCGGCGGTAACCGTGCGCCTCCGCCGGTTTGCCGGGGCCGCCGCTCCCTCCGCCGGCCGGGGACCATAGAGCAGCTCGTCCACGCCGACCCCCAGAAGCTCCGCCGCGGAGAGGAGTATCTCCAGCTCGGGCAGGTTCCGGTTCCGCTCCCAGTTGCTCACCGCCTGCCGGGTCACGTGGAGCCGGGCGGCCAGCTCCTCCTGGGTCAGCCCCCTCTGCCGCCGCAGACACTTCAGATTGCGGGCGATGTCGTGCATACGCCTCCCCCCTCTCCCCTCCATCGTAGCAGAGAACCTCCCGTTTGTCACGCAAGGCCCGCTTGCACGGGGAAAAACGGCGGCGGGGCGGGCCTGCCAGAACGCGGCAAAAGCGGCGCGTCAGGGATGCCGCGCCCTACACAGGGCGGGAAGGCGG
>JAHAEW010000258.1 GCA_018374635.1 Clostridiales bacterium | reverse complement strand
ATGCTGACTTTTTGTCGACATGCGGTTAAAAAATCAATATTATTGTATTTTTGTTTTCAACAATAATTATATAACTGGTTCATCAGCATATGAAGGGGGCTACAGAAAGACAGATATGAAACAAGAGAGGCGGACAGGATTTTATCCTGTCCGCCTCTCTACGCTTGGTCGGAGTGCCGGGATTCGAATGGGGATTTTTTCTTTTTACATCTTTTTATGTACTGCTGCAAACTGTTGTGCTGCAAGTGGTTTGCGGAAAATTTCTCTCTTTATCTCCTGCGGTTTTTTATAGTTTCTAATAAAAATAACGGACAAACAACGGACAATATTGCCGTAATACCACCCCTACATGGGAGGGGATTTTTCTTTGTTAGAATGCCCAAAATTTATTTGCTATATTCTTTTCGCTCAATAATTATTTGTTTTATTAGAATTATTATGCATCGTTTTGGCCTGTTTATCTGCGCTTTAGTTTTTTGAACTAAGCTTTGCTTCTAGCTTTTCGGAACTTATTCGATACAATACACCACCCTTTATGGATATAGCAAAAAGTTGCATAACATTATGACATATTGTATCATATAGGTGTTCCATACCAAAGAACACGCTGGGAGGTTGTATTTTATGCGAATGAGAACGATTGACCAAGTGGCCGAGTATGTCAGGGCCATTGACCCGGATACAGCTTTGACCAAGACGGCGATCAGGCGGAAGGTGATTGCAGGGGAAATCCCCAGTTCAAAAGCCGGGAGAAAGTATCTGCTGGATTTGGACAGGCTGGAGGAATTTTTGTTTAGCCCCTCTGCTGGTACTGAGGTTCTAAGGGGGTAAGCACATGGCGAAAGCAGAAAAGAGAGCCCGCCCGGATGCGGCAACATCCAGACGGGCAGGACAGGAAAAGCAGCGGACAAGCAGCAATTCCCACCACAAGCATATCACCCAGGGCCCTAGCGGTCAACGGAAAATTGCGGATCTTCTCAGCCACGGGCGTGAGAACGCGATACCCCGCCGGGAGCTGGAGAAGTTGACGGGCCTGGACGGGCGCACGGTGCGCCTGATGATCGAGCGGGAGCGGCGTGAAGGGAGGCCC
>JAHAEW010000257.1 GCA_018374635.1 Clostridiales bacterium | reverse complement strand
AGGGGATGGTCACCTGGCCATACTCCGGGTGCGCCGCGTTGCTCAGGACACAGCGCAGCACCGGCTGTCTGTTCTGTGTGGTCACATCTGCTGCCCTCCCATCTCCGGCCCCTGGCGGGGCACGTAATCCTCCAGCGGCCTGGGGTTCTCCTCCCCATACAGGTCATAGACCATATCGTCCACCGCCTTGCGCACCGCCGGGTCATCCGTCAGGGTCTCAAAGCGGAAGCCGGTCCCATCCCTTGTGGGCAGCTCCTCCCGGATGGTCCGGAGGTAATCCTGCGGGGCTGTGAACTCCATGCGCTCGCCGTTGGCAAAGGACACCCGGCCCACCGGCCTGTCCAGTGTCTGCTGGCGCAGGTCATAGCAGTAAAGATAGCACTGGTATTCCCCGGGGCTGGGGGTACACCGGAGGCAGAAGCGGTAGTCGCCCATCTCCGCCAGATACCCATAGCTCCGACCGTCCTCCGTGATGGCCCCGCCGTTCTGCCGGCAGAATTGGCCCATAGAGGGCAGATCCTTCAACGGCCCATCCTCCCGCACGGCGTCCACAAACTGCTGCAGGGCCTCCTTGAACTCCGGCGTGTTGAACCGGTCCCCATTGTGAGGCCACCAGGTATGGTAAAACCCCTTGCCGCTGGAGCCAAAGTCCATCCGGACATGGCCCACTGTACCCAATGATCTGTCTGTCTGGTCATCTGAGTAGAATAAGCTGGCCTCCTCACGGGTGGCCGGCCGCAGGGAAAAGCAGTTGCTATTTGGTTTCACCGCGAAATCACTCCTCTTTCACTTCTTGTGTCACCTGCCTGTCCGGGGCATTGAGCCGCCGCATCTCCGAGCGCAGGCACTTCCCGTCCTTTCCCCAGCAGAAGAAGCCGTTGGCGGGGTAGGGGCAGCCCACGCAGAGGGGGGAGCGGGTGCATACCGGCCTGGGCGGCGGCTCCGCCGGGTGCTCCGGGGCGTACGACTTGTGGGCGCAGAAATGAAATAATATCTGGGCATAGAAAAAGGCGGCGCCTGATTTGGCGCTGCCCTCACATGGACGGTTCAAGATTTGCTCCCTACTTTCTATTAGATATTGCGCTGCCGCC
>JAHAEW010000104.1 GCA_018374635.1 Clostridiales bacterium | reverse complement strand
ATGATTCGTATTACAACTAACAGCTCCCTGCGGATGTACCGCTCCAATCTCATGAAGTCCACCAACTCCCTGAACTCCGCCATGACCAAGCTGATGACCCAGCGGCAGTTCAGCTCCTATGCGTCAGACCCCGCCGCGGCCACCCGGGCTTTCAAGATCCACAGCTCCCTCAACGCCACCAACGCGCAGTACTCCAACAACGACACCGTCCTGCACAAGTATGAGACGGCGTGGAGCACCCTGGAGAGCGTGCTGGACGGCTATGACGGTCTGGTGCAGGACACCGGCCGCGTCCCCGCACTCAGCGGCCTGAATGATACCAACCTCAGCACCCTGAATGCCCAGGGGAAGATCATCCGTGAGGGCGCCGAGGCCATTGTACAGGCCATGAACGCCAAATACGGCAGCAACTTTGTCTTTGCCGGGGCTGATTCCCTGAACGCCCCCTTTGCCATCAACGATAAAGGCTTTGTCACCTACCGCGGCGTCGAGATCGACAATCCGGATACCCTGGATGATATTTACTTGGACGATAAGGGGCAGCCAATTAAGGACGCAAACGGTAAGGACATGACCAACAAAGAAGTCTTGGACATGTGGAATGAGGAACACCAGTACGTGGATATCGGGCTGGGCTTTCAGCTGGATGCCAACGGCGAGGTGATCCCCTCCACGGCCTTCGACTCGGCTATCTCCGGCATCGGCATCATGGGCTACGGCGTGGATGCGGACAACGATCCCAAAAACCTTGCCTCTATCATGCTCCGGCTGGCCGACATTTTTGAGGGCTATGACCATGAGACTCAGACATGGAATGTCGGAAGCCGCGCTGAGGCGGAGGAACTGCTCAAGAAACTGGATACCTCCCGTGAAGCCATGGGGGAGAAGTGGACCACCCTGGATACCGAGGCAAATTTCCTGGACAAAAACGGGACCCAGCTGGAGAGCACCTATGACGCCCTCAATGTAGAGCGCAGCAACCTGGAGGACATCGACCCGGCAGACGCCATTCTGGAACTGGTATGGGCCCAAACCTGTTACAATGCCGCCCTTCAGGTGGGCACCAATGTGATTCCCCAATCTTTGATGGACTATATGAAGTGATTTCTATCCTTTGTACGGAAAGGAGCACATCCCCATGCGTCCCTTGATTGAAATCCAGACCATCCCCATTGAAATCCAGATGAAAACCACCAACGCCCGTCTGGAGTACGCCCGCGGCACCGCCCAGATGGAGGTCTCCCGCGACAGACGCGGGCTCCAGATCCGCAGCCAGCCCATTCGGGTCAACATTGATACCTTTGAGGCGCGCAGCTCCATCGTCCCCACCACTGCCCAGAGCATCCAGCAGGGGGCAGCCCAGGGCCAGCGTGCCGCATACGAGGCTACCGCCGTCCTGGCGCAGGAAGGCCGCATGATGATGGAGGCCAAAATCGACCAGGACGTGATCCCCCAGCTGGCACAGCAAAAAACCGCAAAGCAGCCCGCTCAGCTTGGCATCCAGTTCCTCCCGGAAGTCGGCCCCGATATCTCCTGGACCGGCGGAGAAATGAGTATCCGCTATGAGATGGATAAGCTTAACTTCGACTGGCGCATGAGCCAGATGCAGTTTACCTTTGTCCCCGGCGACATCGAGTTCAAGGTAACCCAGCAGCCGGATGTGGTCATCAAATATACCGGCAGCCCGCTCTATGTCCCCCCTTCCGCCGATCCCAGCTATGAGCCGCTGGATACCAAGGCCTGAACGGAGGCAAATTCCTTTGAAGTTTGAAACGAAATACTTTGGCGCCGTAGAAATCCCCCTGGACGAGGTGCTCACCTTTCCCAACGGCCTGTTTGGCTTTGAGGAGGAGCGCTCCTTTCTGCTGCTCCCCTTCGCCGGCAGTGACGGAAATATGCTCTGCCTGCAGAGTGCCGCCACCCCCTCCCTGGCCTTTATCGCCATGAATCCCTTTTCTCTGGCCCCTGACTATCAGCCTGTGCTCTCTTCCGAATCGCTGCGGGAGATGGAGGTCGAGGACAGCCATGCTCTGTGCTACTATGTCCTCTGCGTTGTCCGGGAGCCCGTGCAGGAGAGCACTCTGAACTTTAAGTGCCCCATTGTGGTCAACCCGGACAGCCGCCGCGCCATTCAGGTCATTTTGGAATCGGACGCCTACCACATGCGGCACCGTCTGGCGGAGTTCCAGGGCGGAAAGGCGGGCGCACAATGCTGATCCTAGGCCGAAAAGCGGGAGAATCCCTGACGATTGGCGGGGATATCAGCATCACGGTCCTCTCCGTGGACTCTGGCGGAAATGTAAGTCTGGGCATCCAGGCTCCCAAAGAGATGCTGATCCTCCGCAGTGAGCTGCAGCAGGCTGTCTCCTCCAATCAGGAGGCTGCCCAGAGTCCCTCCACTCCGCAGCTCCTTGAGTCGCTGGAGTCCGCATTCCGCAGAGCGGAGGCTGTGCCTCCATCCGCGGACCCGCACAGATGATTTTGCAGGATTGGAGATGATAGAATGAACGTGATGGATGGAATCGCTGCGACAGCCAGCACCCTCGCTTCCGCACAGCTCCAGCAGAACTATGCTATCGCCGTTTCAAAAAAGGCGATGGAGTCCCAGGAGCTTGCAGCACAGGAGCTGCTGCAAATGCTCCCGCCCTCCCCCAGCTCTGGCTATCAGTTTGATGTCTACGCCTGAGCAAAAAGTAGGCATGGATACTTTGAGCAGAGCATCCATACCTGCTTTTTCTTTCAAAAGCGTCGGAAAATTTCTATACTCCAGAACTGGCAGCCGCCGTACATACGGCCGGAATGTCCCCAAGCGTTTTATGCGGTTGGGGACATTCCGTTTTCCCAGTCTGCCTATCCATATCTTATTAAATTTTTTCAAGCGAGGAAGTGAATGGTTTTATGAAGGCGCCTTGGGAATACTGGGAGCAAATGAGCGAACTGTTATATGTAACCGATGTCGAAACGAATGAGCTGCTCTATCTGAATCGAAGTGCCCGAAAGGCGTTCAGCCTTCCCGAGGAGTCAAATTATCTCGGCCGAAAGTGTTATTCGGTATTACAAGGGCGCACCACCCCGTGCCTTTTCTGTACAAATACGGCGCTGAAGGAAGGGGCTTTCTATGAGTGGACGCACTGCAATCCGGTCCTGAACCGCACATTTTTGCTGCAGGACACCTTGCTTCGCTACGAGGGCCGCCTGTGCCGAATGGAAATTGCATTTGATTTGGAAAAGGCGATTGGCAAGGGTCCTCTCCCCCATCATACCGCGTTTCTGACCGAGTGCCTCATGATTTCCTATGCCAAGCCTGATCCAAACGACTCCCTAAATGCAATCCTGGAATATCTCGGCATCCAGTTCCACTGCTCTGGGGTCATGATATATCAGGTCAAGCAGCACGCACAGCTCCATAACACCAACAGTTGGAGCCTCAATGGCTCCCGTGTCAACAGCAAGTCGATCCCCCTTGATCTCTCCGTCAATGCTCCCGACTGGTATCGCCGGTTTATCCGCAATGAACCTGTGATTCTTACTGATCCGGATGCGTTCCGCTCCCAGCTTCCCACGCTTTATTCCTACCTATCCCCGGTGAATATTCAGACCATGGCGCTCTGTCCCCTGCTGCATAATGATGCGGTCACAGGCTTTCTGCGTCTGGACAATCCATCTGAGAGAAGCATCTCCTTTATCACCTCCCACAACGCCTTTCTCTCCAACCTGATATCAGCCATCCTGCAGCGCCAGGCGCTGGCGGAGCATTCGCCATCCCTCAGCAATTACGATCCGCTCACGCACACGCTCAACCGCCATGCTTTAGACCAATATATGGTAAACATAGAGCTGCACCGGCCGATCGGCGTCATCTTCTGTGATATTGCAGATCTCAAATCGGTCAATGATTCCCAAGGCCACAGTGCAGGGGATGAGTTGATTCTAAAAACAAGTCAACTGCTTCTCTCCATCTTTTCAGAGAAGGAGGTCTACCGGATCGGCGGCGACGAATTTTTGGTGGTCTGCGGCCATGTCCCCCAGCAGCAATTTGAACAGCAGGTAGCGCTCCTGCGCAGAAAAATCTCGCTGTCCGGTAAAAATCTCTCCGTCGGCAGCATCTGGAATCCAGGCGGTCACACCAGTTTTGAATCGCTCATGAAAGCCGCCAACCAGCCCATGCATCTGGATAAGCAGAGCCCTTGTCAACAACAGCCCCCTTCTCCGCCTCAGCAGCCCGCTCTACCATCCTCCTATAACACCGCGTCCCGGCACTTATCCGGCAACGACACCGCCTTTACCCAATTCATCCGTCACTATTACTTCGACCAGAATACGTTTCTCGAGTCTCTTACAAAGCCAGACACCACCTATATCTTCTGCGGCGACCTCGAAAAAAATGTCTACTTTATCTCCGATAATCTGCGGGAGGACTTTCATTTCCCCGATAATCTGGTCTATGATTTTGTCTCCCGTCTGGAAGAGCGGATTTATGAGCCGGACCGCGCGATGCACGTGGAGGATATGCGCACAATGCTGCGTGAAAAAAAGGTGTTTCATAATATTCGTTACCGCATTTATGACAAAGATGGCGCGCTGCTTTGGATACACTGCCGCGGCAATCTGAAGTGGAGTCCGGACGGAAGCAAGCCTGTCTTTTTCTCCGGCACTATGGTGTCCTTCAAAAGTGCGCTTGATATTGATTCTATCACAGGGCTTCCCACCGCAAAAGTCGCCCGCAACATCCTCTCACAGCTGCTCTCTACCAATACCAATCTCCTGATTATCTGCTTCGCCCTGAATGGCTTTGATGACATCAATCATACCTTCGGGCGGGAGCTCGGGGATCAGATCCTCCATGAAATCGGCGCCCAGTTGGATCTTGCACTGGGGGAACACTTTCATTTTTATCGTTTGGATGGCATCCATTTTATGGCCACATCCCAAACCACATTCGATCCCGCCGACCCTACGGCTAAAATCCACGAGATCGTAAAAAGAGTATATCTGTCTCACAAAATCCATCTGGTTTACCCCTGTGCCATTGGTATTCTCTGCTGTCCGGAGGATATCCCTGACAGCTGCGGCGATATCATCGACACCGCCATCATGGCCGCCCAATGCGCCCGCTCCATGCCAGAGCGCGATTATCTGAGATATTCCTCCAGAAACGTCGAAAGCTATAACCAGCAGATCAAGCTCAAGCTTGCGCTAAACTATTGCGTCAAACAGAACTTTCAAAACTTTCAAGTCGTTATCCAGCCCCAGGTGCGCACCAGAACGCAGGATATCTATGGCGGTGAGGTTCTGCTCCGCTGGTCGTTCAATGGAAGCAGCGTTTCTCCGGCCATCTTTATTCCCATTCTGGAACAATCCGGTCTGATCGTTCCGGTCGGCAAGTGGGTGGTGAACCAGGCTGTGGAAATCTGCAAGCACTTGATTCAGCTTGATCCGGACTTCTGCCTTTCCTTCAATGTTAGCTATGCACAGATTATGGACAGCACTTTCATTGATTGTATCCATGAGGCGTTGGCGCGGCATCAAGTACCGGGCAGAAATCTGATTCTCGAATTAACGGAAACACACTTTGACGAGATGCCGGAACACCTCACCCGCTTTATTCAGCAGTGCAGAGCGTTGGGACTGGGATTTGCCCTGGATGACTTTGGAAGCGGCTATTCCAGCCTCCAGCTCCTTCTGCACTATCCGGCCGACCTCGTCAAGCTTGACCGCTCTTTGATCCAAGAGGCTACCAGCTCAAAAGAAAAATTTGATTTTCTGATGAGTATTGTGTACGCCTGCCGCCGTTTCGGCAAACTGATCTGCATTGAAGGTGTGGAGACTTTGGGAGAATTTCAATTGATTCAACAGACCGGCTGTGATTTTATCCAGGGATTTTACTTCTATCGTCCCATGAAGGTGTCAGAGCTCTGTCAAATACTCTCCTCTACGCCCACTGAACCCATTTAATTGCTTTAGTCAGGTGATGGATATGTCTAATCAAAGCACTTTAAGTGACTTGACCGGCTCTTTGTGTGAGGTGCTGACCCTAGATAACCGCATCCTCTTCGCCGGTGTATTCGAGAAAGAGGAGCGCACCACCACACGGTTTCGCGTTGATTTATACCACGGAGACAGCACGCCCCAGGGCATACTCCATCAAACTGAGGTAAAACTGCGCATCTTCTCACCCAAGCATCCCGACCAGGTCGCGCTGCTCTATGCCCTTGTCCTGGGGTGCGCACAAGATTACTGGATTCTTGAATTTCAGAACATTCTCTTTTGTGACGAGCGCCGGCAGAATTTTCGCTATTCCATATCCGCAAACGGATCTGTCCGGCGCATGACTGCGCCGGACATGGCTGCCCAGTATCCATGCAAATTAGTGGATATCAGTGCAACCGGCACACTTTTTTACTGCAGCGAATTGTTCTCTCATGGCGAAGTCTTGGAGCTATCCCTCCCTTCTCTCCGTCCAGGCGGGCCTGCTTACCAGCTGAGCTGTACTGTGCGGCGGGTCCTGGATAGCCCGCGGCACTCCTACGGCTGCGAATTTGTCTCCCTCTCCCCCCATCTGGAGCAGCAACTATATCAGGACCTCTTTGCGCTGCAGGCTCAGTCTATCAGCCGACGGCCCAAGCGCTGAAAGAGCGGCGGCCCCCGATATGGGGGCCGCCGCTCACTATCTATCTATGTCTGACTCTGTACCGCACTGTGGCGCGGTGCGTCCATCACAGCCTTGCAGGCGTAAATAACCTGCGTCGTCACATCGTCATCATAGCGCGCCTGGTAAAGACTCAGCATCGGTTTTTTATGCTCGGCGGACAGTACCACATATTTGGCCGGCAGCCGGGTGAGGGCCAGCGCCTTCACATCCGCTACACAGCGGGGGCAGGGGCACAGGCCAAACATTTTGACATAGCGCTCCACCTTCTCCTCCACCAGTTCGAGCATAACATTCACCCACTCCGCCCCATCCGGCAGGCCCTGCTCCAATGGCTTTTGCTCCTGCATGGGGCTGCCCTTTGGAGGGATCTGGGCGGCGGGGGGCAGGGGCTCCGCCGGGTCAGCGGACCGCGCCGGCTCCTCCGGCGGCTCTGCGGCGGAGTGGGCCGCACGCTCCTCCCCCACTTCCTCCACCTGCTCCTGGGCCTGCTCTTCCTCCAATTCCTTTTCCAGCGCGCTCCGAATGGTTTCCGACAGTGCCTCGCTGTTTGTGCGGGCCACCTCCACAATCGGAGGCAGGATGGGACGCTCCCGGGGCTGCTGGGGCGGCGTTGGCCCGGCCTGCGCCTCCTCCGTCCGCTCTGTCTCCGCCGCCGGGCGCTGCTCCGGCGCCTCCGGCGCCTCTCCCCCCGACAGCAGGTTGAGTACATGGGCGGTCTTGCTGCTCCGGCCGCCCTTTTTCCCGGCCATTACCGCACCTCCCCATCTGTCCGGCGTTCGCCGCACGGTATGAAGCCGCCCGCGATCTCCTCGCATAGCGCCTCAAAGTCCAGAGACGGCTTTGAGCGCGGCGCATAGTCCAGAACACTGACCCCGTGGGCAGGGGACTCCGCTACGGAAACGCTGCTGCGGATCTTGCTCTGAAATACCTTGGTATCCAGTTGGGCGGCAATCTGCTCCGCCATTTCCAACACCTCCCGGTTCAGGGTGAGCCGGGCGCTGAACTTGTTCAGAAGGATACCCAATACCCGCAGCCTGGAATTATAATAACCGCGGACGCTCTCGATCGTCTCCTTGATCTGGGAAACCCCCAGCAGGCTCAAGATCTCCGGCGACATGGGGATAATCAAGCTGTCCGTGGCTACATACGCATTTACCGTCAGCAGGCTGAGGGCCGGCGGCGTATCAATGATGATATAGTCGTACCGTTCCTCGACTTTGGACAGCGCGGTTTTGAGCAGGAATTCCCGTCCCGGCCGGTTGAACTCCAGCTCCGCGCCGGACAGCAGGATGTTGGACGGAAGGATGTCGCAGGTATCCGTCCGTACAATGGCCTGCTCCGGCTCCGCCTGCCCCCGGAATACGTCATAAATGGTGGTGCAGTGCTCAATATCCAGCCCCAGGCTGAACCCCAGGCTCCCCTGCGGGTCCATATCCACACCTAATACGGCGGCGCCGCGGCGGTGCAGGCCGGTCAACAGCGCGGCAGCGGTCGTTGTCTTTCCGACGCCGCCCTTCTGGTTCGTAATCGCAATCACGGTGGTCGCCATGTCCCCCGTACCCCTTTCACCCATCTCCGGCCGGAGCAGAGCAGGCTTTCGCACCCTTTCATCAGAAAAATCGAAATCCTCTCTTAATTTTCCCTTTGGCCGGACGATAAAATAGTACAGAGTATTCGGGCCTATCAACACACCCATTTTACTCAGAAAACGAATGGTTGTCAATCAAGCCATATTTTCATGTTGCACGTTGAAAGGAGTGGGCAGCATGGCATCTATCTCCAGCCTTATGAGCAGCGGTTCCTCTTCCAGTATCTATGGGAGCCGAAACAGTAACATCATTTCCGGCCTGGCCAGCGGAATGGATACCGAGGCCATGATCGAGGGCATGGTACAGGGGTACCAGCAGAAAATTAAACAATTGGGGCAGGACCGTACCATACTCCAGTGGCAGCAGTCCGCCTATCAGAGCATCTCCGACAAGCTGGTGGAGTTTTCCCGCAAGTATATGTCCTACAACTCCCCCGCCACCAACCTGTTC
>JAHAEW010000256.1 GCA_018374635.1 Clostridiales bacterium | reverse complement strand
TGGGCCCTCTTTGCCGTCAGCGTGGTGGTATCTGCCTTTGAGTGCGGCATTGAGTACGCATCTGGCCGGGGCAATCTCCAGCAGCCCGCCCTCAACGCCATCAAGGGCTTCTTTGCCGTCAGCCTGTTCACCACTGTGCCCGTCCGGCTGTACGCCCTCTCCGTCTCCCTCCAGGGTACCTTCGCCATAGAAATCACAGGGGCGGGAAAGAGCATCGGGGAGTTGGGCAATGAAATCCTCACAGATCTGGAGGGCGCCGGCCTGATGGACATCGCCGCCCAGGCCAAATGGGGCCTGGGCACTAACCCCATCATGCTCCTCTTTGCCATGATCCTCATGGCCTATGCGGTAATCAAGGTGTTCTTCTCAAACTTGAAACGGGGCGGCATCCTGCTCATCCAGATTGCCGTGGGTTCGCTATATATGTTTTCCATCCCCCGAGGCTACACAGACGGCTTCACCCAGTGGTGCAAGCAGGTCATCGGCCTATGCCTCACCGCCTTCCTCCAGGCCACCATCCTGGTGGCGGGGCTCATGGTGTTCAGCGACAAAGCCCTCCTGGGGCTGGGCCTCATGCTGGCCGCCGGAGAGGTGCCCCGCATTGCCGGGGCCTTCGGCCTGGATACCACCACCAGGGCCAACATCATGAGTGCCGTCTATACCGCCCAGGCTGCTGTCAACACCACCCGCACCATTGTCCAGGCCGTCAAATAGCATGTTGCTTATGCTTGGTTTTCGGCACAATCTTTGTTGCTGTTGGTGATGGCTATTTAACGCCGGGATCGATATACTTGCTTTACCAAACGGAAAGGGGGCCAATCCATGGCAGAAAATATGAAGAACCTCTGTGCTCCCGTCCCCGCCGGGCTCCACGCCCGGGTGCGGGAGGAGCAGGAGGCGTCCGGCCAGACCCTGGGCCAGTACATGACCTGGCTGATCCGGACATTCTACGATAATCAGAAGGAGGAAACTACGATGAGCGGAGACAAGAGAACAGTGGCATTCCAGGTGCCCGGCGAGCTGTTCGAGAAGTTCAAGGACTACCTGCAGGAGAAGGGCATCAAGCAGAACGCCTTCTTCCTGGACTGCATCCAC
>JAHAEW010000255.1 GCA_018374635.1 Clostridiales bacterium | reverse complement strand
AAATCAGGGGTTTCAACCGTTTTTGCCGCCATTTTTTTAATGCGCGTTTTATAGATACACAGGGCAGTTTCAGAGCGGTAGGTAGGACATGAACTAAAATCTGGCCCTATTTCTTCCCTCCCGAGACTCAATTTTCCGATTCCAGGTAGTTTTTTTCTTTGGACCACAAATAATTCTTGCACAAATTTTCATAGGGATAGTTGGTTGGTATCACAATATGATACCAACCACTTTTTAAGCCGGGATTCCACTCAGGAGATTCCGGCTTTATTATTTTCAGAACCAAAAAGAAAGTAATAGCTTATGACAAATGAATTTTTTGCCGAGCTCGCAAGGTCCCTTCGAAAGCAGGGAATCGACTCAGAGATCCAGAAGGACAGGCGGTTAGAGATTTTCCTCCACGGTCAGCCCGCCCTTTTCGTTTCCCCGAAAAACGAGGTCTTCCTGTTGCCGGAGATGAGTGGGAATGATGAGGCTGGCGACCTATACCACGAAGTCGCACAGACTTCAGAAGATGTTTTCTCCTATGTGGAGGCAGTCCAGAATGCTACACACCTCAAGGCTAACGGACTGAGCGAGGACTTCCGCCTGCTTGCGGATTTTGGAGGTGTGGTGTTAGCTGGCCGGGAGCGAGAAACCGGGATGGGCTACCAGTTTGTTACGTGGCTCTGGGACTATGATCGCAACGGAGTAAGCCTCGGACATTATTATGAAGACGACTATCATGCAGCAAAACAGGACTTTGCTGTCCGCTCCGGGTTGATTTCCAATGCCCGGCTTTTCTCGGATGAGGAATTATCCGAGCTGTACCGAGCTACTGATTACCTGCTGGAGAATGACTCAGAACTCCAGCAGGAGCATCTTAGGGCAATTCAAACAGCCAGGACAAAGATTGAGTACATTGTCCCGAATCTTCAGGAAACGCTGGAGGAGGAACAAAATCAGGGACAACAGATGAATTGATTTCAAGGATTATCAAAAGGCCGTATCTTGCAGCCAGCATGAACTGCCCCAGATTATGCAGACAGTACAAAAAAGAGCCCTGGTAGGAAATATCGAGTTTTAGTAGGAGAGGCGTCGCGCAAGCGGCGCCTCTCCAG
>JAHAEW010000254.1 GCA_018374635.1 Clostridiales bacterium | reverse complement strand
CGTCCTCTCCCGGCTGAACACCTTCCTGGACTCGGAGCTGGAGCAAGTGCTGTGTTTCGACAGCACCATAGACGCCGAGAGCTTTGCCGCAAAGAAATCCTCCATCTTCCAGATACTTCCGGAGGAAGATCAGACCAAAAACTTCTTGGCTGGGCTAATGATCCAAACCCTGAGTCGGGAGCTTTTCTCTGTGGCGGATGAACACGACGGGAAGCTGCCCTGCCGGGTGGTGTTTTTCTGTGACGAGCTGGGCACCATGCCTGCCTTCGACATTCTGCCCCTGTTCTCCGCTGGCCGCTCCCGGCGGCTGACTCTAGTGCCCATCATCCAAAGCCTGGCCCAGCTGGAGAAGAACTACGGCAAGGAGGGGGCGGAGATCCTGGCGGATAACTGCCAGGACACCATCTTCGGCGGCTTTGCCCCCAACAGCCAGACCGCCGAAGTGCTGTCCAAGGCTCTGGGCAGCCGCACCGTGATGAGCGGCTCCATCTCCAGGGGGAAGAACGACCCCAACCAGAGCCTCCAGATGATCGAGCGGCCCCTCATGACCCCGGACGAGCTCAAGTCCATCCCCAAGGGGCACTTCATCGTCATGAAAACAGGCACCCACCCCATGCAGGCCCGCCTGCGCCTGTTCCTGGAGTGGGGGATCACCTTTGGTGCGGCCTACCAGGTACCCCAGCAGGCCGCCCGAAAGGTCTACTACGCCAGCAAGGCAGAATTGACCGATATCATATACCGGGCATTTCCTGCGCCTGCCTGCCAGAACAACTACCGCACGCCGAAAAAGGAGGAAACCGTGCCATGAGCTATTTTAGTGAGATCTACGGCGACCCGGAGCTGAGTGCCAGGGCCAAGCAAGTGCTGGTGTACCTCCACGACCGGGCAAACAAGGATGGCAAGAGCTGGTACGCCATCGCCACCATGGCCAAAGACCTGAGCATCTCCCGCTCCACCATAAAACGAGCCCTGGCAGAGTTGATCCACCAGGGCCGAGTGGAGAAATAGGCAAGATTCCGGGAGAACAGAGGGTGTACTTCGAACTGTTATCAAATAAAGCAATTGATGCGCATCTAATGTGATAACTCAGTCAGTTAAGATATAA
>JAHAEW010000253.1 GCA_018374635.1 Clostridiales bacterium | reverse complement strand
GGGAGGACAGCCCTCTGTATCCCAGGGAGCTGCTGCGGGAACTCTTGCTGGGGCTCCACTCCATGTGCCGGGGGGCGGAGAGCGTCTACTTCAACGGCCGCACGAACATCACCAGCGCAAGGTTCCTGGTGTTTGGCGTCAAGGATCTGATTCATGCCAACTCCTCGGTCAAAGACGCCCTGCTGTTCAACCTGCTGTCCTACCTCAGCGACCAGCTCCTTACCAAAGGCAACACCGTAGCCACCCTGGACGAGCTCTACCTCTGGCTGTCCAACCTGACCACCATCGAGTACATCCGCAACTGCCTCAAGCGGGTGCGAAAGCGCAATTCCGCATTGATTCTGGCCAGTCAAAATCTGGAGGATTTCGATATCCAGGGCGTGCGGGAGCTGACCCGCCCCCTGTTTGCCATTCCCACCCATCAGTTCCTCTTCCATGGCGGCAAGGTGGACAAGAAGTTCTACATGGACAACCTCCAGCTGGAGAGTGCCGAGTACGACCTGATTAGTTCCCCCAATAACGGCATCTGCCTGTTCAAATCCGGCGCGGACCGCAACCTGCTGGACGTCCACGCCCCGCCCCACAAGCACGCGCTGATCACAGGAGGCGGAGGATAATGGCCGTCCCAGCCCTGCTGGCCAAGGCCGCCGCATCCATCCTTACCAATGAAAAGAGCCGGAAAGCCGTGGGGTGGGTGCTGACAGCCGTACTCTCTCCCATCATTCTCCTTCTGGCCTTCTTCTGCACCACCTTCTCCGGCGGGGCGGAGCACAACCGCACTGTGGTGGATCTGTGCTTTCACAGCGGGGCCGTCCCGGAGGGAACCCCGGCGGAGTATCAGGCATACATCCAGGAGATGCGGGACAGCTTTGCCCTGCTGGATGCCGCCATGCAGACCGTGGAGGGGCAGATGGAGGACGGGGACAGCCTGGATGACGTCCGGGTCAAGGCGGTGTTCTTCGCTCTGTACTTCGGCGCGGATGACCCGGCGGCCCACGCCGGGCAGACCTTTGTGGATTGCTTTGTCACCTATGAGGAGCGCACCCGCACGGTGACCACCGTGGATGAGGAGGGGAATGAGGTGGAGACCCAGGAGACCTATACCG
>JAHAEW010000252.1 GCA_018374635.1 Clostridiales bacterium | reverse complement strand
CACATTGGAGAACTTCGACCTCTCCCATGTGCCTGTCTACATGATGGGCGAGGAACAGCTTTCCTTGTACGCCACCTATATGTCCACCCTGGGCAACCGCCCCGATCTGTTCCCGTCCTCCGGGTATGTGAACAAGTACATCGAGAACCCGCCCACCGCCTGGGAGATTCCATCTGAATATCTGACGGACGAGCGGTTCAACACCCTTATCACCGAGGCGGAGAAGTATTTAGGCTATCCCTATGTGTGGGGCGGCAGCAGCCCCAGCACCTCTTTTGATTGCAGCGGCTTCGTCAGCTATGTGCTGACCAACAGCGGCCTGTGCAATACCGGGCGGCTGGGCGCTCAGGGGCTCTACAACATTTCCACCCCAGTATCCGACCCCCAGCCCGGCGACCTGGTGTTCTTCGTGGGCACCTACGACACCAGCGGCGTGTCCCATGTGGGTATCTATGTTGGCGACGGGATGATGCTGCACTGCGGCGATCCCATCCAGTATTCCAACCTGAACACAAGCTACTGGCAGTCCCATTTCTACGCATACGGCAGGCCGCCGTACAACTAATGGAGGTGATGAAGCATCAATATGGTTTCTTACGGGGGCGGTGCCAACAGCACCGCCCTTTTGATCGGGCTACACCAGCACCGTATCCCGGTGGACCTGATCCTCTTTGCGGATACGGGGGCAGAGCATCCCCACACCTACGCCTATCTGGAGGTGATGGACCGCTGGCTGAAGGACCACGGGATGCCGCCCATTACCAGAGTGTATAAGACCACCCGTGACGGGAAACGGCTGACACTGGAGGATGAATGCCTGCAAAGTTGCAGCCTTCCGTCCATTGCCTACGGCTTCAAACGGTGTTCCCTGAAACACAAGATCGGGCCGCAGGAAAAGTTCTGCAACCATTACCCGCCATGCCGCCGAACCTGGGCGGCGGGCAAGCGGGTGGTTAAGTTCATCGGCTACGACGCAGGCGAGGGCTACCGCAGCGACAAGGTGCTGCTGGGAGACCTGGCCGACCGAAAATACAGCAAGTGGTATCCCCTGATGGAATGGGGATGGACGCGGGACGATTGCATCCGGCAGATCGAGGCGGCAGGGCTGCCC
>JAHAEW010000251.1 GCA_018374635.1 Clostridiales bacterium | reverse complement strand
GAGCGTGAGCAGCCCCTGTTCCGTATTCCCGCCAATTCCGGTATGGAGACGGTGCGGGCGCTGGGGGCCAATGCGGCGCGGCTTGTGAAAAAGCTGCCGTTGAAGGCCCTGGACAGGAGGTGAGAGCATGCAGCAAAAAAGCCTGGGACTCATAGAGACCCAAGGCCTGGCGGCCGGCATCGAGGCCGCTGACGCGGCGGTGAAGTCGGCCAATGTGGAGCTGGTGGGCTATGAGCTTACCAAAGGCGGAGGCTGGACCACCATCAAGATCTTGGGCGATGTGGGCGCGGTGAAGGCGGCGGTAGACGCCGCGCGGATTGCCGCCGGGAAGGGGAGCCGGGTGGTAAGCATCCGGGTAATCGCGCGGCCGTCTATGGGGCTGACCGGCCTGATCCACAATACCGACACGGTGGGAGATCAGCCGCCGGAGCCGCCTGCGCCGCCCACTCCAACTGATCCGCCGGAGCCGACGAAGCCTCCGGCAGACGTGCAGTCTGCTGAGGGGGACGCTCCGGAGGCGATGGAGCCTCCGAAGGAGGCGCAGCCCGCAGAGGAGGACGCTTTGGAGGCGATGGAGCCTCCGAAGGAGGCGCAGCCCGTAGAGGAGGGCGCTTCGGAGGCGATGGAGTCTCCGGAGGAGGCGCAGCCCGCAGAGGAGGGCGCTTCGGAGGCGATGGAGTCTCCGGAGGAGGCGCAGCCCGCAGAGGAGAGTGCTTCGGAGGCGATGGAGTCTCCGGAGGAGGCCCCCTCTGAAAAGGGGAAGGAAACGCCCTCCAAACGGCGGGGGAAGAAGTCCGCAAAACGCTGAACCGCGCAGAAAAGCGGGACAGTGGCACTGATTTTTCTGATATTTTTTAGGAGGTTATCACAATGGGTGAAGCTCTGGGTATGATCGAGACAAAAGGTCTGGTCGGTGCGATCGAGGCGGCCGATGCCATGACCAAGTCCGCCAACGTTACACTGATGGGCTATGAGAAGATCGGTTCCGGCCTGGTCACCGTCATGGTGCGCGGCGACGTGGGCGCGGTCAAGGCCGCGGTGGACGCCGGCGCCTGCGCCGCCGAGAAGGTGGGCGAGATCGTGGCGCAGCACGTCATCCCCCGTCCCCACACCGAC
>JAHAEW010000103.1 GCA_018374635.1 Clostridiales bacterium | reverse complement strand
CCGTTGCCGGTAAAGAAGACGCTCTCCAGGAAGCGGTCGGCAAGATCGTTCCCCTCCGCTGAAATTGTCCAGCCCCGGCGCTTCACGTCAGTTCTCATAGGACACGCCTCCTAACGCATACCGCAGGGCGTGGCACACAAACCCCGCGCAAGTGGCAAAGGCGTCTCCCGTCGCGGATCGGCCCGTGTGCTCATCGATGCTCTCACAGACGATGCCGTTGTCCATCACCGCCCGACGCAGAAGATCCAACGACCGCTCCGCCTCCCCGCTGAGCAGGCTGTTGGCCACACTCAACATCCAGGGATGGGGGGCGTGGGCGCAGCCGATTTCCGCAAAGGCGCACCCGGCGAAGCTGTAAGGATACTCCGGGGCGCGGATCTGACGCACTGTATTCTGATATGCGGGGTCATCCGGCGCGCAGAAGCCCAGGTAGGGCAGGAGCAGCAGGCTTCCTGGCGGCTCGTCATATACATCTGTATGGCCCTCCAGATCCGTGGACCAGGCATAGTATGGGCCGTTCGGGCCCTGGACAACACAGTGCTCCAGGATCGACCGGCGGAGCTCCTCCGCCTCCCCGGCAAGGTCGCCGTATGTTTCAGGATACAGGGAGGACAGCGCGCGAAGCGCCTTCCATACCAGCACATTGTCATAGGTCAGGTAGGGGTAGCTGCGCACGTCATCGGTGGGCTGAAGGAAGGTCTCGTAGAGTGCGATCGACCTGTGCCGTTTGGTGCGCAAGGTGCGCAGAATATCCGTAAGCCCGGAGCGGATCGCGTTGTCCTCCAGACAGTCCCGGTCGCCTGTGGCACCCACATAGCGCTCCAGGGCCAGCACCGGGGCCATCAGTTCATCCAGCTCAAAACCAGGCTCCAGGACTGTGCCGTCGATGTACCGCGAGTGGACGCCCAGGTTGCGCCGCTGACGGCCGAATACATAGTCCAGCATCCGGCGGGCCAGTGCCGGGTCGGCGTCCACTACCGTAGGAAAGCTCCACAGCAGGCTGTCCCGGTCCCAGTAAGCCGCGCTCACATAGTAGCGCGGGCTGCGGCTGGTGACCAGAACCAGCTCCTCGGTATCCAAGGTGATCCCGGCGGAGTAGAACAGGCAGAAGAACAGATTGGTATTGTAGAGGCGCTCCAACTGGGCATCCGGAATGGGCCAGCGGCGGGCGTCCAGCCAGTCTGTGGTCACCTGTAACTCGTGCTGCCAGCCTTGGCGCAGCATCTCCTTGGCGCTGGTGGCGGCCGCCACCTCCTCGAAGCCGACCCCCCAGTAGAAGGTCACAGTAACAGCTTCTCCGGGTTCCAGCGTGCAGGCGTGGGCCAGACGGTAGACGATACCGGCATCCGTCTCCTGAAAGGTGGATGAGCAGGGCTGATCCATCATGGGCGCAAAAGCAAAGAGGGGCAGTCCGCAGCGCATATCAAAGATCAGACTGTCGTTCCAAAGGCTGGTGTAGCATCTGCGCGCCCCGTCGATCTCCTTGTCTTCGTTGACGCAGTGCCATGCGGAGGCCCAGCACCCTTCCAGACCGAAAGTAGAGGACAGCGGCTTATCCGATGTGGAGCGTACTGTCAGCTGATAGAGAAAACCACGTTCCCCCACCGGAGCCAGAAGCATTCCCTCCACCGCTAGGGAGCCGGCCGTGCCGCAGAAGGTCGGAATCCAGTCGGATTTCCGTCCCCAGGTCAGAGACTGAAGCGAGGCCCTTTCTCCTTCCGTCTCAAAAAAAGGCGTCATCAGCGGGAGAGAAGCGCCGCCCCTCTGCTCGATCAGGCCCTTATATCCCATGTGCAGGAAGGAAAAGGACTCCAGCGCCCCGGTGCGGGCCTGGAGAGTGGGAAGAGAGACCCACTCGTTGCCGGTAGGCAAATAACACTCTTGCATAGAGATCCCTCACTGTCGGATTTAATCGGTTAAACCATTGGCAATCTAACTATAACATATTTTGGGCGCAAGTCAATAATTGTTTTGTGAAAAATGTTAATTTATATCTTGACAATAGAGTTGTTATTGGCTATTATTTGCTTATGGAATAGTTTAAACGATTAAATTAAACGAGGTGGTATAGCATGTCGGCCAATCGGGTCACCATGAGGGATGTCGCCAAAGAGGCTGGCGTCACCAGCGCGGCCGTCTCTTATGCATTGAGTGGGAAGCGCCCGATTTCTGAGGAGACACGCCGGCGGGTTGAGCAGGCCATCGAGCGGTTGGGTTATACACCAAACATGGCAGCCCGTACCCTGGGCAGCGCCAGACAGGATTCCAGGCTGATCGGCGTAGTGGTCCCTCAGACCGAGGCTGGAAGCCGACTCATGTTTCAGAACCAGTTTTACTCTGAGATATTGGGAAGCATTGAACTGTGCGCCAGACAGAAAGGCTACCATGTGATCATCTCTGCTACGGATGCCAACGAGAGCTATCTGACCCTGGCAAAGGAGCGCAATCTGGACGGGATCATTGTCATCGGCATGTATCCGGATTCCTTCTACCAGCAGATGAAGGAGAGCCGGATCCCTATCGTATTGATCGACAGCTATTGCAATGACCACTATTACCATAATGTACGCATCGACGATGCTTACGGCAGCTATCTGGCGACCAAGTACATTTTGGACTGCGGTCACCGTGCCGTCGCTTTTTTCAGCGGCCGCATCAAGGAAAACGGCGTCATGAAGAAACGCCTGGCCGGCTATCGGGACGCTCTGGCAGAGTATGAGCTTCCCTTCCGAGAGGAGTTGGTCTTTGAAGGGAACATTGACTACAAAGACGGCATCGCGTCTGCCCAAAGGCTCATGGACGCGGGACTCCCTGCCACAGCGGTGGTAGCTGCGGCAGATATTCTGGCAATCGGAGCGGCAAAAGCTTTCTATGAGCGCGGTGTCAAGGTACCGGACGAGATCTCCCTTATGGGGTTTGACGATTTGGAGATTGCGCAGTACATGACCCCGGGACTGACTACCGTAAAGCAGCAGATCTCAGCGAAGGGGGAAAAAGCGGTGGAGCTGTTGATCCGCAATATCAATGAGCCGGAGTTGACCAAGCAGGAGTTGATCCTGCCGGTGTCCCTGGTGGAGCGGGGCTCTGTCCGCAAGATCAAAACGGAGACAACCTGAAAAGGTCTCAATATAGGGTAAGAATGGAACAACACATGTCTTAATTTTGAAAAGGAGGAACCATGCAATGAAAAAGCGGTCTCTGGCGATCCTGGCCGGCGGAATGTCGCTGGCGCTCCTGCTCTCATCATGCGGCCCGTCCAGTGCTCCGACCGAAAGCCCATCTTCTGCCCCTGCTGATGAAACCGGACAGCAGACGGCTGAGGAGCCTGTGACCATCACCTACTGCAACTTCAACGCGTCCGGCGGCAATGAGGAAACCCTGCAGAAAATGTACGAGGCCTTCCATGAGGAGCATCCTAACATCACGGTTGAGATCGAAACCATCGCCATGGATGACTATTTCACCCAAATGCAAACCCGCGTGGCCGGCGGCACGGCGCCTGACTGCTATGAGCTGAACATCGAGAATTTCGCCTCCTATGCCAATAAGGGCGTGCTGGCCGAGATCAGCGGTGTGGACCTCAGCCGCCTGGACGAGACTGCACTGAGCGCGTTCAACGTGGACGGCAAGCAGTACGGCCTGCCCGGCAACTTCTCCAATGTGGTGCTGGTCTACAACAAGGACCTGTTTGACCAGGCCGGCATTGATTATCCCACCGCAGACTGGACGCAGGATGATGTGCAGACGGCGGCTGAGGCCATCCGCGCCTTGGGCGATGATATTTACGGCTACTACCAGCCCCTTACTTACAACGAGTTCTACAAGGTTTGCGCCCAGTTCGGCGGCAGCCTGCTGAATGAGGACAAGACGGAGTTTACCATCAACTCCCCCGAGAACGTGGCCGCCGCTCAGATGATGGCCGACCGCGTGCTGGTCAGCAACGTCCAGCCCACGGACGTGCAGATGGGCGGCATGGGTGACTGGGATCTGTTCATGAGCGGCCGTCTGGGCATGATCCCCACCGGTATTTGGGCATTCCAGTCCTTTGCCGATGGCTGTGACTTTAATTGGGATATCACGATTGAGCCTGGTCAGGAGCAAAAGGCCACGCACTTCTTCTCCAACGGCCTGGTGATCAATGCCGACAGCGAGCACAAGGATGCCGCGGCTACTTGGATCACCTGGCTGGCCTCCAGCCCCGCCGCCGCTGAGATCCGCATTGAGGCGGGCTGGGATCTGCCTGCCGTCAGTGACGAGGATACCCTGGCCTCCTATCTGGACATGACGCCGCCCGATAACCGCCAGGCTGTGTTTGACTCCTTGGACTATCTGGTGGTACCGCCAGTGATCGAGGACTATGCCCTGATGAGCGATATCATTGGTCAGAAGCTGTCCGCCGCCGCCAATGGCTCCATAACCGTACAGGAAGCCCTGGATCAGGCGCAGAGCGAATGCGAGGCGCAGATTTCCCTTAGCTGATAAGGGGCAGGGGAGGGGCTTGTGCCCCTCCCCTGTTCGATTTTCTGAGGAGGTGTTTCCCAACCATGTTAGTCAAACGGAAGCGGCGAAAGGGACCCGGGCAGGAGGGGCTGATCACCGCGTCTCCCTTTTTGATGCCCAGCCTCATTGGCTTGCTGGTATTTTCCCTGCTGCCCTTGCTCATATCCGCCTTTATCAGCCTGACTGACTGGAACGGCTTGGATCAGTTGACGGCCCCCGGCTTCTTTCAGGAGCATTTTATCGGGTTGGATAATTATAAAGCCATTCTCTCCAGCCCCGAGTTCTGGGGGGTGCTGTGGAACACCTTCCGCTATATCATCATGTACATTCCGCTGATGCTGGTGGCGTCTCTGGGGGTGGCCTATCTGCTCAGCCGCCAGCGCCCCGGCGTAACAGCCTTCCGTATCATCTACTATATCCCGGTGCTCACCTCCTGGGTGGCAGCCTCCATGATCTGGAAGTCTATGCTATCCCCGGAGTATGGCGCGGTCAACAACATCCTGGCCGTTTTCGGAATACAGGGGCCGGGCTGGCTGCTGGACGAGGCTTGGGCCATGCCGGCTATCGTACTGGTGTCGGTATGGAAGGATATGGGGTTCTTTGGCCTCATCCTCTTGTCCGGTATGGTGGGCATCAACAAGTCCTACTATGAGGCGGCATCGCTGGACGGCGCAGGCTCTTGGCAGAAGTTCTGGAAGATCACCTTGCCGCTGATGACCCCAGCTATCTTCTATGTGCTGATCGTCAGCCTGATCAACGCATTCCAGCTCTTCCCGCAAATCATGATCATGACCGACGGCGGCCCCAATGGCGCCACACAGGTCATGGTGGAGCGCATCTACAAGTATGGCTTCCGCTACTACCGCATGGGCTATGCGGCGGCCTTCTCCTGGATCCTGTTCGCCATCATTATGGTGTGCACCGCCATCCAGATGAAGGGCCAAGAGAGGTGGGTCAACTATGACAGCTAAACGCAGACTGGGCACCACAGGCTATTATGTGGTCTCCATCCTCATTGCCGTGGTGGCCATGATCCCCTTCCTGTGGATGATCTCCACCTCTCTCAAGAGCCGGGGTGCTCTCATGTCCATCCCCATTGAGTGGATTCCGGCAGAGCCCTCGTTGGATGCCTATGGTGAGGTATTTTCCCGTTTTCCATTCCTAAAGACGATTGGAAACAGCCTCTTTATTTCCGTGTCCTACACTGTCATCACCCTGATTTCTGCCTCGATGGCAGCCTTCGCTTTTGCCAAAATCCGTTTCCGCTGCGCGAACCTACTGCTCAAGCTCTACCTGGCCACCATGATGATCCCCACACAGGTGACTATGATCCCGCTCTTTGTGATCATGAATCGGCTGGGCCTGATCGACAGCTATGCCAGTGTGATCCTCCCCTCCATCTTCCGCCCCTTTGCAGTTTTCATGCTGGTTCAGCAGATGCGTACCGTACCGGTGGACTATTTGGACGCCGCACGGGTGGATGGGGCAAACATTTTCCAGGTCTATTCCCGGGTGGCCCTGCCGCTGTGCGCGCCGACCCTGGCAACGCTGGCGGTGACCACTTTTATGGAGTCCTGGAACGACTATCTCTGGCCTCTGCTGATGTTGACTGACCGGGCCAAGATGACCCTGCCCATCGCCCTGTCCACACTGAACGGCCAGTACAATACCGAGTACAATGTGCTGATGGCAGGCAGCCTGATCTCCATGATTCCAATTATCATCATCTACCTGTTCGCGCAGAAGCACTTCAAAAACGGCCTGATGGCAGGCGGCATCAAGGGGTGAACCGATGAGAGAGATTTTGTGTTCCGGCCAGGCGCGGTCCCTGGAATTTCCCTATCCGGGCGGTATGGCCGCCCTCTGCTGGAGCCCTGCGGGGGAGCGGGGGGAGTTGACGGTCTCCCTGCACTATGACGGGGCCTATGGCATGGGAGAGAAGTACAATGCCGTGAACCAGAAGGGACATACGGCGGTCAATGTGGTGGAGGAGAAGTTCTGCTTTCAGGGAGAGAAAACCTACTGCCCGGCGCCTTTCTTCTGGACAAATACGGGCTTCGGGCTATATGCGGCCACGGATGAGCGCACCAGCTTCCGATTTGGTGAGAAAGCGGTTTGCGCGGAGCTGCCTGTGGATTGCCGCGTCGTGCTGTTTTCGGGGATGCCCGGAGAGATCATTCGGGATTACATGGATCTGTTCGGCCCGGCAAAGCTGCCGCCCAAATGGGCCTTTGGGCCGTGGATCTCCGCCAACCACTGGGACAGCCAGGAGAAAGTGGAGCGGGCGGTGGCGCAGGCGGAGGAACACGGCTTTCCAGTCTGCGCCTTGGTGGCCGAGGCGTGGAGCGATGAGGCTACCTTTTATGTTTTCCGGGGCGCAAGGTATGTTCCTAAGCCGAATGGCGGCGCATTCCGGCTGGAGGACTTCGATTTTTCCGATTCCCCCTGGCCGGATCCCGCTGGTATGGTACAGCGGCTTCACGAGAAGGGGATCCGTTTCCTGCTGTGGCAGATCCCCGTCTACAAAAAGCAGGGGCCGGATGAGCCGCTCAATGCGCAAAATGAGCTGGACCAGGCGGATGCCGTCGCCCGGGGCCTCTGCGTCCACAACGCAGATGGGAGTCCCTATACCATCCCGGAGGGATACTGGTTCGCCGGCTCCATGATCCCCGACTTCACCAACCCTGCCGCAGAGGAGACCTGGTTTTCCAAGCGAAACTATCTCACAGAGATGGGGATAGACGGGTTCAAGACCGATGGAGGCGAGTTCATCTACCGGGAAGATGTGCGCTTTGCGGATGGAAGCTCCGGCCGGGCCGGAAAGAACCGCTATGCCCAGGAGTATACGGCGGCTTACACCAAACATCTGGGTTCGGCTCAGGCGCTGTTCAGCCGGGCGGGCTACGCTGGTCAGCATACCACGCCTATCCATTGGGCTGGAGATCAGCAGTCCCAGAACAGCGAGTTGGCCAGCGCCCTGCGGGCGGGGCTGTCTGCTGCCCTGACCGGCATCCCGTTCTGGGGCTTCGACATCGGGGGCTTTGCAGGGCCGCTCCCCACATTGGACTTGTACCGCAGGGCTACACAGCTGGCCTGCTTTGTGCCGGTGATGCAATGGCACTCCGAGCCGGATGGAGGGCAGTTCCGCGAGTTGATGCCTGGGGGAGAGGGGAACAATGAGCGGAGCCCGTGGAATCTGGCGGCGGCTTACGGTAAGCCGGAGTTCGTGGACGAGATGCGGTTCTGGCATAATCTGCGGATGGAACTTCTGCCCTACCTGTACAGTGTCGCGCTGGACTGTGCGGAAGCTTCCAAGCCTATGATGCGGCCGCTGGTCTATCAGTGGCCGGAAGATCCGCTGGTATGGGACTGCGAAGATGAATTCCTTCTGGGTGACAGTCTGCTGGTGGCGCCGCTGCTGGAAGAAAACGCCGAGAAGCGCGCGGTCTACCTTCCGGAAGGACAGTGGATCGGCCTGTTCGACCGCCGCGCGGCGGCCGGAGGGCAGACCATCGTAGCGGGCGGAGACCGGAGGCTGCCGGTCTTTCTGCGGGCGGGCTATGGTCTGGCGCTCCGTTCTGATGCGAACTCGGCCCCCGGCGCTCCGGCGGGAGAGCGGGCAGACGGAAATGCTCCTCTGCACCTGCTGTTGGCTGGGGAATGCGGGCGTTTCCGCTTCCGGGACGAGCTGGGCACCGACTTGGATATCACCTGGTCTGATGGAGCCGTCCACATAGAGGGCGACTACCGATTCCCGCTGACTTGGGAAGTGCTCCCTGTGGAGGAATGCTGATATGGGGATGTGCGGTATCATTTTTGATTTGGACGGCGTGCTGTGCTATACCGACCACTACCATTATCTTGCGTGGAAGGCGGTGGCCGATAGGCTGAGCCTGCCTTTTGACGAACAGGTAAACAACCGCCTCCGAGGTGTCAGCCGGATGGAGAGCCTGGAGATTATTCTGAGCCTTGGCAGTAAGACCTACTCCCAGGAGGAGAAGGAGCAGATGGCAGCCGAGAAAAACCGGCTCTATCGCAGCTATCTGGAACGTATGGGGCCAGAGGCACTGGCCCCTGGGGCAGTCGATGTGCTCCGCACTTTGCGGGAGAACGGCTGGAAAACAGGCATCGGCTCCTCCAGCAAAAACGCCCCCCTCATTTTGGAACGAACCGGACTGGACGGATTCTTTGACGCGGTGGCAGATGGCAGTCAGATTACCAAGTCGAAACCTGATCCGGAAGTGTTCCGGCTGGCGGCGCGGAAATTACGCCTTTCCCCTGATGAGTGTGCTGTGGTGGAGGACGCCTCCGCCGGAATCCTGGCCGCAAATGCAGGCGGCTTTTTTCCCATCGGCCTGGGGGACGCCGCCCAGGCCCCCGGCTGCCGCGCCGTCCTAAACGCTCTGTATGAATTGCCCGAACTCTGCCGGCGCTTATACAGCCGCGCCCCAAAATTCAAGCCTTCCGACCCTACTCCATTTTCATAGGGCGGAGGAGCGGTCAAAAAGGAGGAACGCCCGCCGGGCCGGCGGTGCGGCAGTG
>JAHAEW010000102.1 GCA_018374635.1 Clostridiales bacterium | reverse complement strand
TAGCCAATTTGTAGCCACCAAAAAAGAAAAATCCTGAAAAACGCTGTATTACCAACGCTTTTCAGGATTCCAAAAACACTAAATATTTATTCCCACTCGCTCCTGTCAGAAGTTTTCTAAACAGATTTGCTTATGGGATTTAGTTCAGGGTATTGGCATTATTTCCATTATTCAGATAGTAGAGGCTATCTGATTTTTTGTTGCCATGGTGTTGCCAGAAGTTTATATAGGTGTCACCTATTATGCACACTAAAATCGAAATAATGTGAAATAGGATAAATGCACTAAGATTTACTGCAGGAGCAAGATATTACTTTTTATCTCATTCCACAATCGCTGCCTGATCTCTATAGTTGTATTGACTGAAACAATTCCAAATGATGTGGCGGGCCGGCATACGGAAACTAGTGGCGAATTGTGGTATCGCCAAATCGCCTTCTCATTACTATTTACCCTACCTTGAAGAATCCATACCATTTTAGGCGCACGAGAGTTAGCGGCTACACATAGCTCACATGAGTACTTGCGAATAACTTCTGGCAACCGAAAGTTCTTAATGGTATCTCTACTTGCAAATTTTGCATCAAAAATTATGTACTCCTCATCATGCTCAGAGAACGAGAACTTCAACACAAAGTCTGGGGTATAGTAGCCTTTTTTACTTGTTGTTCTGTATAATGTAAGGCCATTTTCAAAGTTAAATGCACTAATAACTGGCTGATAGTATAATGTTGCTGTTATGTGATTACGGCTCAACACATATGTATTTGCTACATCTTGTTCGTTCTGGTAATGCCCGTCTGCCGAGGTATAGAGGTACTTGAATGCAGGCTCTTGGATATCAGCTTTATGATATCCATTATCTGCTAACAGCTTTAAAAGCTGTAGTAAGCAATAATATTCAAACAATTTATCCAATGTTTTAACCTGCAAAATCAGTCGTTCTTTTTCCAGACTGTACTCACCATACTGGAACCAGTGAACTATAATCTTAAATACTTGAGCATAAGGCTTGATTTCGCAAAATCTACTTGTTTTTCTTGGAAGGGTCGTCAGCATTGAAGTTTGAACATCAAAAAGCGTTTCATACTGCGTGTAGAGATTTTGCAGTGTATCAATGGAGTGATTAAGCTTTCCTAATAGAATTCTGCAAAAAGAAATCTGCAAGGATTTAATTGTAATGATTGGCGCACAGTATTCTTTGGGAAAACTTCCATGAATTCTTGAAATAATCCGCTCCTCATTCAAAATATCTCTGTCAAACTCCAAAAAAATCTGTTTTGCATTTAACAAGACGGTGTGTAAAAAAGAAATGACTATCCTATTTTCATACACGTCCCAACTTTTTTGGCTTGCATCCGTTTTGAGGTGATAAGGCAAATAGTTTTTCCCCTGATATTGGACACCACTACTATAAGGAACATTAGCTAATTGATCCGCATTTTGCATAATCCAATTAAAACTGTCACGAGAAACCTTTTTCACCTTTTCATAAGGAACGAGTACACTTGACTGCTTGATTGTATGTTTACCTTGCATCCTGAAGTATGCAAAATTATTTTTATAGCACGCAATTACTTGCTCCAATAATTGAATATATGAACTCAGAGACTTATATGCGCGCTTATTCCATTTTCCTTCATAGAGGCTATTGCTTGCACCTCGTTTTCCATCAGAAAATATCCATTCACCAACCTGTGAATCATCAAATGCAATCAACTCTTGGAGCATATTTTGTATATTAGTGGCATCTTCTTGATTCTTGCTCACACACAGCAAAAAATCTGTAAAATATTCTTTGGATGAGCCGTCAACAAATGACAAGATAAAAGAAACAGCAATAAGATCATAATGGAGCAAAAAGGGTTGCTTAGCAAAGATATCATCTCTGTATCTTGTAGATCCCTCAACAATGGCTGTATTAGCACTTAAAATTATGTCGCCTACTTGCTCACCATTCACACATACAGCAACGGACTTAACTTCAGTCCTATTATACTGCTCACACACAAAGTAAATCTCATAGCTGCCATCTTCAAAAACCGCAGCGCATTTAGAAAAATCAACAGAGGACATATCCATGAGGCAGTCCGACAGGTTGAACTCAGCTCTTTGGCTTGGGTTCTGACATGATAAGGTGCATTTTACCATCATGGATATGTCCTCCTTTTGTATTAGTCGTTTATCGAGAGAAGAACTGATAGAAACCCATGTTATTTTCTGCAATACGCTTCATTCTCTCGAGGTGCTTAGCACTTATCGGCATGTTTTGTGCCGTGCATTCTTTCAGCAAGTCTTCAATCAACATGCGGTAGTTCTCGCCGTTTCCGTTGATGGTAGGAAGAATTTTCTGGGATAACGCGTAATCCAGAGGCGCAAATTTTGTTGCAGGAGTGTCACGCTCCATACATCTACATCCAACCGCACAGTAATTTTTTACCATTTTCAGATTTCGAGGCATAATTTGGAGCGATCTATCTCTAAAAATCTTCTGAATGGCATTCCATTTATTTTGCACCGCCTCATCAATCACATCATCTTCCCGAATACAGAATGCTGCCTTCATAGCCTCGAAAGATACCATATCTTCAACATTTTTGATATCCTCATCGATTTCATCATCCACTCTGGTTGGTTCCAACATGATAACCCAGCTTCTATCCAAAAATCTTGGGGAGAGTTCCTCTGTCGTATGATCAAAATTGACCGTTGCAAGAAAGCGAAGATGCTCAGGAAGCTTAAAGCTTTTGGTTCCGCCAAGAGGAATAGAACGGTTAGACACAGATGCGAAGTCACAGTTTCTAAGGAACGCTGCCCAATAATGCTCTATAGGGCTGAGATTTGCTTCGTCGAGAAGGATAATAAAGGGAGCAACTCTGGACTGGTCACAATCATATTCGCTATCCATTCGCTCGAATGCATCAAATACTTCCCCGTTACTGCGTTCCATCTTTTTCGACAAAGGATTATAGTATCCAATAAAGTCCTTGTGGGAAGACCACCCTCGTTCGACAGAGATATCGACAAAACGCCTTTGCGGAATATCTGTTACTAACCCCAAAGCTTTTGCGAGAATGTTACAGAGAGAGGTTTTACCAGTCCCAGGTTCACCAGCGAATGTGGTAATAAACCCCTGTGTAATACAGATAAGGTAGTTTGCAACATCATTAGAGGTTACATCTCTGTGTGCTTTTTCACTAATGAAATCAGTTACACGCTTGATAATGTCAACAGCATCCATCGGCTCAGCATGGAGCAAAGAACTATCAAAGGGCACAATATCCTCTACGGCTGGTTCTTCACCGATCCCGCGCAAAATTTTATCAAGTAACTTACTGTCAAGGATTCGAGCTGTTTGTGTAGCTTTATCATTAAACAATTTTAGTGTGGCATCAAACTGCTTTTTAAGTTCATTGTTATCAATCAACTGTTGGTCATAGTTGTCTTTTGCCTTGTCTCGCTCGCTTTTCCAATGATCCCGTTCTGCTGTGAGAACCTTTATTTCTTTGTGAAGACCGATTTCTTCGTTTAAAGCCTCGTTTCTTTTGCGCAACTCTTCGATCTCTTGAGTTAATTCAGAAATTCTTATCTGGTCATCTTCAGAACTTTCTGCCTTTCCATGTTCAGCACTTCCTTGAAGCATTTCCACGCTTTGCTGTAAGGCGGCCTCCTGTTTCTTTAGTCCGTCTATGCGTTCTTGCACCGAGGAGAATTCAAGCATTTTACTCTGAATCCGATCAAAATAATTATTCGCAACTTCTTCAGTCAGAGCTGCTTTCATGCTTTCATCCGTAAGTGCATATTCCACAACATCTCTGACATATTCCTCTTTTTGACCGATACTTTGCAATAGTGCTTGCATCTTAGCAATACGGTCATTCGTAAACTGCACACCGGCACCGCTTTCAACAAGCTGATGGACCATTTCCTTGAGCTGACGCACTTGTTCACGAGTGTAGGAATTCTCGACACGCAGGGAATCAACAAAACTATCAATAAGTACTTCTTCGCTTATCCAATCGTAACGAATTTCGCACTCGTCAGGGGAAGGAACGGATACCTTTGGAATGAGAATGAGAGCTTCTTCTCCGTCCTGATCCTCAATTACTAAAAGATCATCATTGTAATTCATTGCAGCATATTCGCCAACACTATATTGGTAATCCTTTAATCCATGGAGTGCTGTCATCCCTTCTTTTGTATCGCATTCGAAAGGACCATATAATTTATCTTCGCATCTTAGCAAAATAAGTGCTGTACGAATTATGCAATCGGGTTCAGGTATTGAGCGCTCACTTTGTATTGTCTCAATACTACTATTGACATCAATGACCTGATAAAATCCTTTGCCGGAAAATGATTCAATCCAAATTTCAGAATTAGCTTTTCCATACTGTGGATTATACTTGAGACTATACATATTATTGCTATCGTAATTGGGATATGGATCTCCATTGATCCTGATATTAACTAAAGGGCCGAAATTTGAATACACATCATCAGCGCTGTCTCCGCCTTGAATACGCACTTCGATACGGCCCAATTTAGGAAAATCGGTCGAGTCAATAGGGTCATAATTAGCACCATTCATTACACGAGGATAAACATAGCAGCGATTGTTAATACCTCCATGGGGATCTTCGTAATTCGCATTATAAGAAAGCCATGCAAGGATACTCTTTCCTCTATACTGTTTAAATTCCACGTGTTTCTCCTCCTTCCAGTTTTGTTAGTTTTTATCTGCTATAATATCAATGATGTCGCCAATATTACAATCAAGAGCACAGCATATTTTTTCCAGACTATCCATTGATATATATTCATTTCGCCCCATTTTGGCCAAAACATTGAAGCTTATACCAGCCATATCTTTTAGCTCTGTTCGATTCATCCGTTTATCAATTAGTATCTTCCATAGCTTGTCATAACTGACTGGCATAATCAATTCCCCATTCATTGTCGAATTTCTTATATTATACCACATCACACACAAAACAACAAGATAACCTCATGAAACAATGAGTATTCATAAAGTTTATGGGAAACTATTGTTCATCTTTTTAATATTGTTACCTGCAAATGATTTTGACCTTTTCTCCTTCTTCCATACTCCACCAGCTCCCACGCATTGCTGGCTGGGTGCCACGCATAGGCGATGAGGTAGTCTACATGATCCACAACATAGCGGTTTGCTCTCACGATTGCGATCTTGCGCGGGACGCTTTCCATCCCCGGTGGATAGAAGGTGTTATCAAATCCATCGGGTGTTGGAATGGGCCGCTCTGCTGGATGGTATGGCAATAGCAAAATGAGCTTCACATCTGGGTAGAGATGCTTCGCGGCCTTAACTGCTGACGCTGCAAGGCGGTCAAATACGCCGTAGTGGCCAACGATAAATTCTGTAACGCCATATTCCAAAATGTGCTGCTCCACAGCCGCATACAATGTTGGGTAAATTGCCTCCGATGTTTCCCTGTGCCCGATGAAAAAACAGCTTTTTCCGTTCAAAGTTCTCCCCTCCTTTATAGTTGTGTTTATCGTTAAAATTATACGATATAAATGATTAAATCACAACGATTTATCAAAGTATAATTTACGAAGAACACAAGCAAAGGAGTGATGCAGGTGAAGGATATTCTCTCGGTTATAACCACGTATCGAGAGGAGCGGGGCTGGACAGAGTATCAGCTTGCAGAACGCTCCGGTTTGCCGCAATCCACGATCTCCTCATGGTATCGCAAGAACATGGTTCCGACCATTTCATCCCTGGAGAAAATCTGCACAGCCTTTGGCATTACGCTCTCTCAACTGTTTGCCGAAGAAGATGTACCTGTTTCCTTGACTGAGGCGCAGAAAAAGCTTCTGGAACGCTGGTCAAGGCTAAGTGAAGAACAGCAGGCTGTTGTATTTGCTTTGATTGATAAGATGTAAAAAATCCGTCAGAGGCGCACCCTTTAGAGTGCTGCTTCTGGCGGATTTTCTTTGCCATCAATCTAACGGAGTTTTCTGTGTTACTAATTTTAGATATAATTCAGGGGCCCCATTCAAAATCAGTTTGGCATAGGCCAGCGGATCGTTATAGATCAGCCAGTCCAGTTCTGACCGCTGGTACATACTGTTTGCCACCTCGTTCTCCACGGCGGTGCAGTCAATGGAGAGCAGCGTCCCGTCATACAGGCCCAACTCCACGCAAGCGGTGTCCGGGTTAAACTCACAGGACAAAATCTTTCTCATACTTGTTACCTCCCAATACTTGAATTTCAGTTGATTTTCCGCAGCGGCACAAGGGCCGTTTCGGTTGTTTTAGTTACTGGCAAGCAATGCGTGTGGATAGCCACACACACGACAGGCAAGCAATGCGAGTGTTAATACACACTCACATTTCCTGCCGTCTGCTTGTTGAGGGCAGCGCCCCCAAGCCCCTTTTGAACACAGAATTTCATTCTGTGGCTGCGCGTTCTCCGAACGCTTTTTGCCCCCTGTACCCGGGGCTCTGTTTCGGGCATAGGGTGTCGTGAAGCGCGACATCCTATGGTGCCACTAGGGTGCCTTAAAATGGGACTCCCTCTTGGAAGATGGGGTGGCAAAACACCACCTCAGTTTTCCTTTCCGCGACGGTGGCGACGGTCGCAACGGTGCTGGGAGTGCCCCTCAAAACACCGTCGCGACCGTTGCAAGCGTCGCGCTTTACTCGATTACTTCGATCACTTCAAACGCAGGCGCTTCCACCACCATGTAAGTCAGCCGGATGCGCCGCCCGGCGTGTCTGGTTTTGTTCTCGTATTTTACTTGATGTTCTTCCAACAAGCGGCTAGCATTCACATTCAAGTGCTTCGTAAGCCGGTTTACTGCCATATCCGTCTGAATTGCCTGTGCCAGCTCGGTAGGACTTCCTGCCCATTCCCGGTTGTCGGCAGATACGATCTTTGCTACGGCTTCCAGCACCGGGTCTGGAGGCTGCTTCCAAAGCTCATTCTCCGTATGGTCAAGCCCCCAAACCAGGTTCTCCTGGTCCTTGCTCAGATACAGCCGCTGATCCGGCTGGTCTCTGCCTACCACCTCCAGGGTAGCCTTGCTATCTGTCCGCTTTTCCTTCTGCATCAGGAGCGCCCCATCCGCACAGCCCAGCAAGCCGGTTGTACCAGAAATCATCTCAAAGCTGTCTCCCGCAGGCTGCTTTCTGGTATGGTGGACGATCAGGACGCAGACCCCATACCGATCGGCAAATTGCTTCAGCTTGCCGATCACCTCATAGTCGCTGGAGTAGCTGTAACTGTCACTCACAGCCTCACGGACTTTTTGTAGGGTATCCACGATAATCAGCTTGGTATCACTGTGTTCCCGAACGAACTTTTCCAGCTGTTCATCCAGGCCACCGCCGATCATCTTAGCGTTGGTGGCGAAGTGAAGAGAGCTTGTCCCCTCCACGCCAAACATACGGAACATCCGGCGCTGCAACCGGCTCTCGTCATCTTCCAGAGCAAGATAGAGGACGGTTCCCTGATGGACTTTATAGCCCCACAAGTCCTGCCCGGTACTGACATGGTGGGCAATCTGCGCCACCAGGAAGGACTTGCCGATTTTGGGCGCACCGGCAAGGATGTACGCTCCCGTGTAGAGCAGGTTTTCAATCACCGCAGACTTGCCATCAAACACATTGTCCATCAGCTCGTCCAGGGTCACAGTATGGAGGTAAGCTGGGTCGCTGATGCGGCGCATTTTCTGGTAAAGTTCCTCCAAATCTTTTTCCGGGGAATTGCTTTTTTCGTCCGGGTCTGGTATAGTGAACTTGGAATTTTGAGAGATTGACTGCCCATCATCTGCGCCAACAGATGAGTTCTGGGCGGTCATTTTCTTTTTCTCATCGGTCATAGGCAAAGTCCTCCTGCATCCCGTTCATAATGGTAGCAATCATCTGGATGGTGTCCAGCAGCTCATCGTTTACGCCCTGCCCGGCCTCGATCCGCCGCAACTCGTCCAGCACAGCGGCCAGCTGGTCCCGTAGTGCTTTATAGACCCTGGGATTGCCCTGCACTACAACATCCCGGCAAAGCAGCCGACGGATAATATAATCCTGCTTGGTCAAACCGGTGAGCTTTACCGCCATCTCGATCTGGGCGTCCTCCTCCGGGGAGACCCGGAAGGCCACGGTCTTGTTCCTCCAACGGTTGTGCTTGTCCATATTCTTTGCTGACATTTTTAATTGCTCCTTTCCATGTTCAATTTATCCGCCATTTCCGCCTGCTTGGACGGAAACAGGTGTGCGTAGTTATAGGTGATATCGATGCTCTCATGTCCTACTCGGTCCGCGATGGCTGTGGCGGAGAATCCCATGTCAATCAGAAGCGACACCGCGCTATGACGGATATCGTGGATTCTGATACGCGGTACTCCCGCTTCTTTGGCTCCCCGGTCCATCTCCCGGTGGAGATAACTCTTGGTGACGGTGAACATCCGGTCGTTCGGCCCGATGCCGTAAAGCATTTTGATGTAATCCTGGATTTCCTCGGCCAGAAACTGCGGCATGGTGATGATCCGATTGCTCTTTTCAGTTTTGGGAGTGGTAATCAGATCCTGACCGTTCAGCCGCTGGTAAGACTTGTTGATAGACACGGTGCGCTTCTCAAAGTCGAAGTCCGCCGGAGTCAGAGCCAGCAGCTCCCCCTCCCGGATACCGCACCAGTAGAGCATCTCAAAGGCATAGAATGATAGCGGCTTATCCATCATCACCTCCGCAAATTTCAGGTACTGCTCCTTGGTCCAGAACATCATCTCCCGGTTTTTCTTTTTGCCCATGCTGCCCGCCTTTTTGCAGGGATTCTCCCGGAGGTTGTAGTACCGAACCGCATGGTTGAAGATGGCGCTGAGCTGGTTGTGGACCGTTTTCAGGTACACCGGCGAGTAGGGCTTGCCGTTCTCGTCCTTATGGTTCAGCATCTCGTTCTGCCAGGTAATGATCTGCTGGGCAGTGATGTTACACATTTTCAGCTTGCCGAAGTAGGGCAGCAGCTTAGTACGGATGATGTGGTCCTTGGTAGCCCAGGTATTCTCCTTGAGCCGGGTTTTCATATCCGCCGTGTAGAGGTCCACGAAGCTCCTGAAGGTCATGTCCAGATCGGCGCTGGTCTTGTTGAGCTGTTCCCGCTCCCAGGCCTGTGCCTCCCGTTTGGTCTTGAAGCCCCGCTTCTGGGTCTGCTTGCGCTCACCGTTCCAGTCAGTATAGCGGTAGACCGCCCGCCAGGTGTTTGTCTTTTCTTCCTTATAGACTGCCATGATTAGCCCTCCTTTCCCGTCTTGCCATAGC
>JAHAEW010000101.1 GCA_018374635.1 Clostridiales bacterium | reverse complement strand
CTCTTATGCGACAAAACGCACCGGCGCCGGACAATGATGTCCGGCGATGACCGACAAAACAGCCCGTCTATTTCACGACAGAACAGGCCGTCTGCGACAGTTGAGCTGAAGCAAGTAAAATAACATGACGCTTTGCTCTATGCGTTTGCGCCCTTCTGACGAGATAGGAGCCAATTTACGTGCACCTCTCTTTCCTAAATATTGTCATCCCTTTTCCTGAAGAATGGAGATTTATGCTTATAGGTCCTCCATATAATAGGCTTGGAACACTGTCCCGCCCCGATGATGAAATGCTCCCTTGCATACTTGGGCATCTATTCAACGGCGTTGGTGTTGTCCTGGATAATATCAAATAGAATACTGTCCATCCTGCCGCAGCCCCAGAAATCCATTCTTTTACTTTATCTGGATTTCTTCAGTTCATTGCATCCAAAGCCAACCATATATCCATTGGTTCCTGCCACACGGGGTCTCCCCTCTGTATATCGGCGGGTGTGACTGAAAATATTTCGCGGAGGCGTTCCAACCTTGCCGGACAAACCGAAAAGGCATTGCGTTCTATGTCCACCGCCGACTTGGGGCGGCAGGGGTGCATTTTTATTGACAGTTAGAGATCCATTTAATATAATACATTATGCAAGGTTAGCTATTACTAACCGGAGAGCAACCATGCAAAGGCACATCTGGTTGCCGCGCTTTAATCTGTAAATGCACTTGAATTAGGAGGCTGGGTAATATGCTGGATGCTATGCTGAAAAATCTAAACACAACAACGGAGGAGGTTCCTACGGAGAAGGTGGATCTGCTTCACCTAGCCCAGTCAGCGTCCGTATGTTGCTGTGGCGGGCACACCGAACACCCCTGCTGCGGCCGACATAAGTACCATTCCGATCCAGAAACGCAGGAAAGCCCAAAAGGTTGATAGAATCTGCACTGTATGATAGTGCTGTGGAAGGAGCGTGATTTTCTGTGAGCGGCTTTTTTGCAAACACCAAAAAGCCGGAAGGCTTTGGCGGCAAAATAATGGTCGCTATGATGAACCACGGCCATGCGGCTCTCTCACAGTGGGGGCGGGGATTTCTGCATCTGAATGACGGCGCCCATGTTCTCGACTTGGGATGCGGCGGAGGCGCTAATCTGGCCGCCCTGCTTGATATGTACCACGGCGGAAGCGTCACGGGCTTGGATTACTCCCCAGTCAGTGTGGAAAAGGCCCAGAAACTCAACAAGCAAAGCATAGAAGCCGGGCGGTGTCAGGTTGCGCAGGGGGATGTATCTGCTCTCCCCTTTGGAGAAAGTGTCTTTGATCTTGCCACTGCCTTTGAGACGGTCTACTTCTGGCCGGATCTGGAGCGCTCTTTTCATCAGGTGTACCGGGTCCTAAAGCCAGGCGGAAACTTTCTGATCTGCAATGAAGCGGATGGAACCGTGACAAAGCAGTTCAAGTGGTGCGACCTCATTGACGGCATGAGCATCTATACCAGCGGACAGCTTTCCGCCCTGCTCCGGACGGCTGGATTTATCCATATTGGCGTCCATCAGGAACCCCAAAAGCATTGGCTGTGCGTCACGGCTCAAAAGCCCGAATCAGGAGAGACGATATGAATGTGAAACGGTTTCAGCTCCCCAACGGAGCGTACCTGTCCTATGCGGAATATGGCGCGCCAGACGGACAACCTCTCCTGCTGCTGCATGGTCTGGTAGGCAGTGTATGCTCGGATGGGCTAGAGGAACAGCTTCGGGCATTTCCGCTCCGCGTGATTGCTCTGGCCCGTCCGGGGTACGGGGCCTCGGATTACTTCGATATGGACTGCGCAGCCGACTGGGGGCGGCATCTGGCCGGCTTTTTCGAGTATCTGGGGATTCAAAGGTTCGATGTGCTCGGGATCTCTGCCGGTGCCCCCTATGCGTACAGCCTGGCGGCGCTCTATCCGAATCAGGTTGGGACGGTCTATATCAACAGTGGTATGCCCGCAGTCTGTCTCCCGGAGATTTTGGCCCAGTACCCATCCCAAGACGCGGCTCTCTATGATCGGTTCCGATCCATGTCCCGCCAGGAAGTCGGGAAATTCCTGTACGAAAGCTACCTGCCCGCGCTGTCAAAGAAGGTTTTGCAGAGCCGGGATTTTCAAGACTCTATGGGAGGAGATCTTCGGAATATTGGTCAGGAGGCCAAGCTCCAAGGTCTCCCCTGGGGATTTGAGCTGTCTGAGGTCCGGTGTCCGGTAGTGCTGCTCCACGGTACTGCCGATTCCGAGGTACCCTACGGCGCCATGAAGGAGACCGTCAAATACCTCCCTGACGCCCGCATCATCCCCTTGGCGGGCGAAGAACACGCTTCACCGGCAATCGAGGCTCGACTGATGGAAGAACTTCTGCGTACATAGTGTGGTGCCGAACGCCTGGTGAATGATGAGTAACCCAATGTTTCCGGTAAATATGAAGGCCCTGGGGACTTACGCCCCCAGGGCCTTTTCTATTGCCGTTCGATCACGCGCACCACAGCGTCTTGGTGATCTTCCGTCAGCGCAAAGCTGGACTCAAGACCAGCGGTGATGTAAATATCGCCCTCAGCGGTCACAAAGACCGCCTCGAAGTCGTCGCTCTCCTGCCACAAGGCGGCGGACTTTTCCAATCCCATGACAAACAGGGCGGTGGAAAGCCCATCGCATACCAAGCCATCGTCTCCCACAACGGTGACGGAGGTCAGGCCGCTTTCTGCCGGGCGGCCGGTGGCAGGGTCCATGATATGCCAGTAGGTATTCCCGTCCTGCTCGAAATAGCGTTCATATCCGCCAGACGTGACCATCGCCTGATCTTGAATAGAGAGAACGATCATCGGTGTGCCGCCTCCAGGGTCTTTGACCGCGATCTTCCAGGGATCGCCGTCCGGCCTGCAGCCAACTGTCTGAACATTGCCGCCCAAGTTCAACAAAGCGGAATCCACGCCGTTTTCCCTCAAGTATTGAGCAGCCCGGCTGCCAACAAATCCCTTGGCAACGCTGCCCAGGTCAATTTCCATACCGTCCGGCAGAGACACGGCGCCGGTTTCAGCGTCATATCGGATCTGTGTGTAATCCACATGGGCCAGCAGCTCCTCCAGGGCTTCCGCCTCCGGCACCTGATAGCTCTCCGTGGTGAAGCCCCAGGCCCGCACGACCGGATAAATTGAAAGATCCAATGCGCCGCCGGTACGCCGGCACATGGCAAGCGCAGACTGCATCAGCTCTGCGGCTGAGCCTGTCAGTGTACCGGTGCCGGTTTGATTGATCATGTAAAGCTCGCTGGTCTCATCCGTCACGGAAACCTTTTCTTCTAAATCAGAAATCAAAGTTTCTACATCTGCCAGCAGAGATTTATTCCCATATATAGTAAGATCCATGACTGTATCCATAGCAAAGAAAGAATTTGTTTGGGGCTGTTCGGAAACAGTATCCGTACAACCAGCGAACATACATAGAGCAAGGGGAACAATCAGCCAGAACCGCTTCATAGTCTGTCTTCCTCCCGCAGTATACAGCCAGTCCCCAAAATAGAAATCTCCATTGACAAATCCTCCCTGAGTGTATATACTTCTGTTTTGCGGAGGTTAGTAATAGCTAATCTCCGCAAAACAGGCGGCACCGGAGCCGTTTTGTTTTGCGCTTTAGTTAGCTATAACTAACTTATACGTAAACAAAATAGCCCCATGCAGGACAGACTGCATTATAACACGGAAAGGAGGCAGTTTTCAACCCGCAATTTCCAGTGTATGGCTTGGAGGCCAGCTTCATTTTCACCACCTAAAAACGGTGGTAAGCTGTAAAGGAGGTCAAATAATGAAGAGAGTTCTTCGCAAATTGGGGGCATTATTTTTGTCGGTGTCTATGCTTGCTTCATTGGCTGTCAACGCGGCGGCAGTGGATGCAGGTGCGAATCTGCCGGAGGAAGTAAGTTATACGGTAAGCGCCAACGCTTATTCCGGAGCTATTGGACTGGCGTTTGGCGACGACTACGCTGATTGGATCGATGCCATTAACGGTGTAGAGGTCAATGGTGAGAAATACAACGATGGCAATGATTCCTTTTTCCCTGCCGAACCATATTGGAGGGCCGGTGCCTCCCTGTCGGGAGCCTATAGCAGTTATGCGGGCATTGAACTCTCCGGAGTGGAGGATTCTCCCGCCACAGTTGTGATTTCTGCTGCGGGTTATCCTGACCTGACCGTGGAGCTGACAGCGGACGGCAGCGATGGCTATACCGCAAAAATCAAGGAGAGCGGTGATAGCGGCGAAGGTGGAGGGGACAGTGGTCCTGCGGGTGAGAAGGAAGTTCCTCCCACGGACTTTACCGCCGGTTCAAATCTCGGTTCCGATTTCAGACTGACTTTTTCATTAAATGATGCGGCTTGGCTAAACAGCATTACGAATGTCAGTGTAGGCGGCAAGGATTGGACGAGGGCAGACTATTCCACTTCGGTATGGAACAATGAAACGTATTATGTTTGTGCGGGTGATTATGACGCTTACTATGTGTTGGTCGGCGAGGATTTTCCGGAAAATCCAGCCATCTGCATTATCTCCGCAGATGGCTATAGCGATCTGACTCTCAAATTAAATAAAGAGGATTACACCGCGGAAGTGGTAAATGGAACGACCGATCCGGAAGAAGTGTACTCTATTGTGGTAGAGGATGCTGAAAACGGCACTGTAACGACCTCCTCTGAGACAGCCAAAGAGGGAGAGTCTATTACCGTAACCGTCCAGCCGGACGGCGGCTATGAGCTGGATGCGCTGACTGTGACACAGGATGATGATACAGCAGTAAGTACCGAGAAAACCGAAGATGGGTACACATTTGTGATGCCCGCAGGAGATGTGACGGTATCCGCTGTATTCCGCGCCGCTGGATCTTCTGGCGAGCTATTCCCGCCCACGATGGTGACGGCAAAATATAACTATTCGTCAATTTTTACGAGCACTGTTTACCTGGACTTCGGTCAGGATGCAGACACCCAGACCTGGTTGAATAAAATTGCCCGGGTTAGTGTTGATGGAGAAGTTTACGAACAGAAGCCATCTCTGAGCATGGAGAGCAAAGCGTGGAATGTTGGCCGGGACATAAATAGTGCGGCTACGCCAACGGTTCTCCAGATCACAGAGGATTTCACCGCGCCCACTACGGTTGTGATTTCCGCTGAGGGGTACAAGGACCTGGCGGTGCACCTCACGAAAACTGGCAGCGGCAGCGATGCCCAGTATGCTGCTGAGATCGAGAACGGCGGCAGTACGGAACCCGATCCTGGGCCTGGGACGGAAATTACACTCAACCAAATCAAAATTGCGGATGATGCCGGAATCATGCCCGCATACCACTGGTATTTTACGTTTGAAGATGCATCGGGTTATATTGCCGCGATCACCTCTGTGTCGGTGAATGGCGTGCCCTGGGAAGTGAAAGATATGGAACCTTCCTCTGGCGGCGCATACTACCCGGATGCAGAAAATGACCGCCTGGTGTTTGCAATCAATAACTTCAGCAGCTCTGGACCGGATACCCTGAAGAGCGGCGATGTTATCGCAATTGCGGCTGAGGGCTATGAGACACTGGAATTCAAGTTTGTACTTGATCAGAATGGAGAGAATCCCTCTGTTGAGGAGAACGACGGACAAGGGGATCACTATGAGCTTCATGTGAAACTGGTGGGCTCTTTCGAGGCTGCCATCGTGGGCCAGGAAGATTATGACGGCGTTTCCGGCGCGACCGGCGGGGCTTCCGCCAATCAGAACAGCAATGTCACCGTCTACGGGGCGCTGGTGGAAAGAGGAACGGAGCCCGGCGAAGATGACTGGAACGAACTGGATCACTACTCCTCCGATATCAACATTGATGGAAGCAAGTGTTTTGTTTCGATTGTCCCGGACGTAGCGAACGGGACGCCTGAAAGCAGCGAGAGCGGTATGGAGGGCGTCTACATGACGATCAGCAGCGCCCTGACTCTGAGCGGCACGCCGAAAGATCCGGGCAGTTATCTGATCTCCATTACTGTGACTGACGATCAGGGGCGCACAGCCACCAGCAACGCCCTGCCGTTCCGAATCTATACTGGAGAAGAAACCCTGGCGGAACAGCTACGGCTGGAGAACCTGAAGCAGACGCAGGACGGCAAGTATATATGGGACATTATGGAACCCTGGGCTATTAAGAACTTCGGCAGCAACGTGGCCGGAGAGGAGAACAGCGTCCGGGTCCCTCATGAGGTGAAAGCCTGGTATGGCTCCCACACCAGCGGCACATACGGTTATCTCGGCTATGACATTCCCTGGGATGATGTGCTGGCGGATAAAATTCCCCAGACACTCTATATTCCCAGTGGCTGCGATCTGACCTTTGTAAATATGGAGATCCTCAGCAGTGTCCGCATCGTGGTAGAGAACGGCGGCAAGCTGACTCTTCAGGACTCCGTGGTGCAGGGCATCATCGAGGTCGAGGACGGCGGAGCCTTCTCCATGAATTATAACGGCTATGGCGGCCAGGGCGAATTTTCGGTTGGCTCCTCTCTTTGCGGGCAGCTGCGCCTGGAGGACGGGGCAATCCTGGAGAATGCCGCGATCTACTCCCATATCAACTACCTTGCAAACGGCGACTTGGCAGACCGCACCAGCAACGAACCCGTGGTGGTTGCCACCGGAGATGTGACCGTCCGGGGTCAGGTGTTTATCCAGGGCGATGAAGCGGGAGATAATAAAATCGCTCAGGCTGGCCTGCGGGTGCAGAACGGAACGCTGACCGTAGAGGACGGCGCTGTGCTGGTCGTCTATGGTGGCGACGCAACCGTACAGCTTTTCCCCACAAGTGGCACTGCGATTCAGTTGGAGAGCGGGATTATCACCGGAGACGGCAAGGTAGTGGCTGTTGCCGGAAAAGCATTCTGGGGCAGCGGCGGTATCGCTGTTTCCGGAACCGGCACAATCTCCACCGCTGAGGCATTCCTGCAGGGTGCAACAGCACATAGCACATGGTCTGACGCGGAGGCCGGAAAGGCTGTCAGCGGAAATATTTCCGTCACCAGCCCCAGCCGCCATGTGGCAAACGGTACGGTCATTGGAACCCTGGAGCCCGATCCTTTAGAGGGGCTTTACTGGAAGAGCGGTATTGATTCTACGCCTCCTCTGAATAAGTTTACTACCTCAAAAGTACCTACATACGACATCGCGTTGGACAGTTCCATTGCCGACGGTATTATTACCGTCGGCACCTCCGCCGCGGCGGAGGGCGATAAAGTTCTGGTCCAGCCTGGCAAGGGCTATGAACTGAGCCAAGTGACTGTGAAAGCCACCAGCGGAACTCTCGTTGAGGTTGAGGAGAGCAACGGCGTGTATACGTTTATCATGCCTGCTACTGCTGTAACTGTGTCCGCCGATTACGCAGCCATCCGCTATGGAATCACCTATCACCTGAACGGCGGTGTGAACGCCTCTCAAAACCCGGCTACCTACACAGTGGAAGATAAAGTTGTGCTTCAGGCTCCCACCAAGACGGGAACTGCCTTCCTGGGTTGGACCTACGAAGGTGTGACGGAGCCTGTCACGGAAGTCGTAATCCCTGCGGGCAGCACCGGCAATAAGAGCTTTACCGCTCACTGGGAGAACGAAGCGGCGCCCACACTTTCTATTACGGCCAGCGCCACCTCCCTGCGGGGCGGTGGTACTGTGACCCTGACGGTGGACAACGCCGACGGCGATGTGTCTGTGAAGCAGACAGACAACCAGGGCAGCGCGGAAAAGGTACTGACCGCCGGGGCGGATGGCACCTATTCTGCAAGCCTGCCGAACCAGACAGCCACTTACACGTTCACCGCGACCGCGGAGAACGGGACCGCACAATGCACCGTGTCTGTAACACGCAAGAGCAGCGGCGGCTCCTCCGGCGGCGGCTCCTCTTCCGGCGGCTCTTCCACGACAACCACCACCGAGAAGAACGATGACGGCAGTACAACCACGACAGTCACGGATAAGAAGACCGGGACTGTTACGGAAACCACGAAATATGAGGACGGCTCCACCCTGGTGGTAAAGAGCGAAGAAGACGGCACCGTGACCACCACGGAAACCCGCACCGATAACGTCAAGATCAGGACCGTGGACGAGCCGGGCGAGAATGTGGAAGTCGCCGTTACTGTTCCCCGGGATGTGGGCGAAACTATTGTGACGGTCCCCGTTGATGTGGACTACGGCATGGTGGCTGTGGACGCGGATACCGGGGAGATCATCAGCTTGTCCGTTCCCACTGAGGACGGGATGCTGGTGCAGGTGGACGAGACTAAAGACTTGCTCATTGTAGACAACGCCAAGGAGTTCAAAGATACGGACGGACACTGGGCGGAGGACGCCATTGATTTTGCAAGTGCCCATGAGTTCTTTGCCGGCACGACCGAGGATACCTTTGCACCTGACAACACGATGACCCGCGCCATGCTGGTAACGGTTCTGGCCCGGTTTGACGGACAGGATACCACCGGCGGAAGCGTCTGGTACGAGGCGGCTATGACCTGGGCCAAGGAAAACGGTATTTCCGACGGCAGCAACCCCAACAGCCAGATCACCCGGGAACAGCTTGCGGCGATGCTGTACCGGTATGCTGCACAAGAGGGCTACAATGTTGAGCAGGATGACGCTGAGATTCAGAAATTTGCTGACTATGGTGACATTTCTGAATACGCGCGGGAAGCTATGGCCTGGGCGGTGAACACTGGGATCATCAACGGAACGAGCGACGCCACACTCTCCCCCAAGGGGAACGCGACCCGGGCTCAGGTTGCCACTATCCTCATGCGGCTGTGCGAGAATTTCGTGGAGTAAGAGGGTGCGCTTTAGGGGATGCTGTTGTGGCTACTCTTTCAAGAAATACGACAGATTGACCCCAGCCTGACTGAGCGACGCGGCATACTTTTCTGTATGCCGCGCCGCTTTCTGTGTTTATCAAGGTAAACGCTAAGCGAACGAACTTGCGGGATCGGTTCTCCTCTCTAAAATCAGATCCTTGGCAAAAGCCCGTCTTTCTGAAGGTGGCCCCCGGGCTGATCATCTGCAACAAAAGGGCCTGTTTTCAAGCTCACTATCAGGTGTTTGAGGCGGATATTATGAAAGCGCCGACGATGAATCACACCCCGTATGAATGCTTTCCCTTTTTTTGCTTTCCACTGCGGTGCGCGGTGTCTATTTCTGAGAGGAGGCAAGGCTGCTTATACATAGAGAAAACAAAAAGCCGTCGGCCCTACACTGGGAAAAACTCCGCCTGTGCAGGAGGCGTGCGTGGTAGTAAAATGAGGGTGTATTCAGGGCGGAGTTAAGTTAGGGCGGAGTAAGTTAGGGAGGATCGG
>JAHAEW010000250.1 GCA_018374635.1 Clostridiales bacterium | reverse complement strand
ACCCCGGCCCTGGTAGTCCGCATGCACAAAGAGGCCCACCGCGCCCACATGGCGCATCCGGGGATTGGAGCAGACCGTGAGGCCGGCGCAGCCGATTACCGTGCCGTCGTCCAGAACGGCCACAAAGTTATGGTCGTCAGGGCCCAGCCCGGCGATGAACGCCTCGCTGTCGGCGGTGCGGTAGGAGGGGAGGCCGAGCGTATTCTCAAATACGCCCGGCATGCGGCGCAGAGCTGCGGCCCCCTCCGCGTCCTCCGGCCCGATGGGGCGGATGGTGTAGTTCATAAAAGCACCTCCCAAAACTATTTTTGCCATGATAGCACAGGCAGGGGCAAAAAACAACCGCCCGGAGGAAATTTCCTCCGGGCGGTTGCGGAATGGCTTGATCGAAATCAATAGGCCACGACGATGCCGCCGTCGTTGGCATAGACGGTGCTGATGCCGCCGGTATCGCTGATGAGGATCTCCCCGAAACGGCACTGCTTCATGACCAGCTCCTTGACGTGGAAGGCCCGCTCCAGGCAGTTGCAGTGGACGATGGACAGCCGGCGCCCCTCGTGCTTGGGATCCGCCGCCATCAGGGACACCATCTTGGACAGGGCCTGCTTGATGGACATGGCCTGGCCCTTTTTGCAGATCTCACCCTCGGGGGTGGCGCCCATGAGCAGCTTGATGTGCAGGGTGCTGGTAACCAGGGACTGCACCCTGGTGAGCCGGCCGTTTTTCCGCAGGTTGTCCAGGGTTTCCAGCACAAAGTAGGTCTCCATCTCATTGATGTAGCGGGAGACCTGGCTGACCACCGTGGTGAAGTCCATGCCCGACTGGGCCAGCTCCTGGATTTTCAGGGCCACCAGAACCTCGCCCGCCGAGGCGGAGCAGGAGTTGAAGATGTGCACATTGGAGTTGGGGTGGTCCTCCAGCCAGAGGCTCCGCGCCTGGGCCGCCGCGTTGTGGGAGCCGGAGAGCAGGGCGGAAAGAGTGACCACATACAGGTCGTCGGCGCCGCAGTCAAACGCCTCCAGATACTGGATGGGGGAAGGGCAGGAGGACTGGGGAGCCGTGGCACTCTCCTTCATCCGCCAGAGCAGGGCACCCTGGTCAAAGGAGGCATCGTCTACCACGATATGCTCACCCACCCGGATGGTCAGCGGGACGCTGACAAAG
>JAHAEW010000249.1 GCA_018374635.1 Clostridiales bacterium | reverse complement strand
GCCGTTTTTGGGGAGGGAAACAGGTCAGTGCTCCACGGGGATCTCCAGATTTCCAAAGGTGATGGAAACCACCTGTGCGGGGTCGATGAACAGCCGATCCCCGTTGGCATCAATGGTTTGGAATGACACCATAGGCAGAGCGAAGTCCAGATATCTGCCTCCATGCCAGGTGGTGGTGACATCTGTGCCGTTTGCCAGATGGAGCACCGGAGTGGTACCGTCCCGATAGAGGGAGAAGGCCGCCTCCGCTTCATCTTGGAAATAGACTTGCAGATCCAGGGCTGACAACCGCAGTTCCAAAGGATGCAGGGTGAGCCCGCCTAATTCCAGGGCACCATCCAGCGGGAGTTTCCACCCGGATGAATTTTCCACCGTAAAAGTGAGCGAAAACGGCTGGTCAGAGAGAATCCGGTCGACGGTATAGGACACCTCCACTTCAAGATAGGGAAGATCTTCCAGGGTAAAGGGGCAGTCATCGAATACCTCCAGAAAGGCCCAGGTGCCATCCTCTAATGCTGCTCCGTGACCGGAGCGGCAAAGATAGCGTGCTCCGGTGCGGGTATCGATGATGGCTTCACAGCTGCTTCTCGTATACGCCAGGTCACCGGAGACGTAGGAGGCATCCTGCGTCACCAGGGCCAGTCCCTCCGAGGTCAGGGCCGCACCGCGAAGTGTCAGGAGGGGAACTCCCTCCACCGTAAACAACGGAAGAGTTGCCCCACCATTTGCCGCAGTTTGGATAATCTCCTCTACATGATCCACCAGGGGTACGGCAGAGAAGTCCGGAGTCCCCTATTCCGCAAGCGCAGATAGGGAGATAGGGGTGTCGCACTGGATACGAATATTTCCGTCATCGTCAAAAAGCCTTACGGCCACTCCATCGGCCGTGAGGGTGATAGGCTTGCCCCAAATGGATGTCTCGGTCAGTGCGCCAGTATTTTCGTAGCAGATGTAGATGGTTTTTCCGTCAGGGGAGAGCTGGTAGTCGGTGGCGCGGCCAAAATAGTGGCCGTCCACCGTTACTTCCAGATCCATGCTGTTGGTGGTCAGCGATGCCTCTGGATCGATAGGCTCTCCGTCCGCCCGGGTCAGGGCCAGCAGGAGCATAAAATTGCTGTCGTCCACCACCGCCTCCTCCACGGTGAGGGTGTAGTCCCCGGAGGTCTGG
>JAHAEW010000248.1 GCA_018374635.1 Clostridiales bacterium | reverse complement strand
GGAAAACACGATTTGACCCTCTTCCGCCGTCTGCGGACGGCGGAACTCTGCGAGGCTCTTGCAGCATAAATCGAAGAAATATACTTTATTGACAGTCTGCGCGCCCCGGCACCCGCCGGGGCGCTTTCTGCCTGTGGAACCCGTTCGGCCTCTTATCCCCGCCAGGGCCTCATCCCCCGGACCTGCTGCACCAGGGCCTTGGGGACGGCCATGCGCACCAGGTTCGTGTGGTCATAGGCGGGGAGGGAGAGGACCTTGACCACCCGCCCGGTGCACAGGGGCTCGCCCAGGTTGTTCCGGGCCTCCACCTCCAGCCCCACCGGGGGGAGGGGGAGATACTCATAGGGGAAGTCGATGGTGGCCTCGCGCTCGCTGAAGTCGGGGTCGATCAGGAAGCAGGCCTGACCGGGGCAGGCGGCCACGCAGGCCCCGCAGCCCACGCACTTCTCCGGGTCGGCGTGGGGGAGTTCCGTAATGTCCTCCCCCACCACGATGGCGTGGGTGGGACAGGCGAACTGGCAGGGGTTGCAGGGGATGTGCTCCTGACAGTCAATGAGAATCCGGCGCATGGACCTCTCCTCCTTCCTCGCACTCCACCGCGCCGTCCACGGTCCCGGCCAGCAGACGCAGGCGGATGGGCAGGATGGGCAGACGGATGCTGCCGGGGAGGAACTGGTCCACCGGCAGGTGGTAATAGGCGCTGAGGATCTGGGCAATGAGGCGCTTGCAGGTGCGGCCCTGACAAAAGCCCATACCCGCCCGGGTGCACTTCTTGATGGCGTCCAGGGAGTCATCCCCCAGCCGGATGGCCTCCATGATCTCCTCCCGGGTCACCTCTTCGCAGCGGCAGACGATATCGCGTTCCTGTTTCATGCCTTCCAGACCTCCTCTTTCGCGCGGCGGCGTTTTTCTCCAAAGGGCCCCTGGCGCAGCCGGTCCAGCCGGCCCTGGATCTCCGCGCGGCGGCCCTCGTAGGCCCTTTCGTCCAGCAGGCCCAGACGGCAGGCGGCCCGGGTCCCGGCCAAGCGTCCCTCGTCCAGGGCGGTGCTGGCCTCCTCAATGCCGGCCAGGTCGCCGGCCACCAGGATGTTGGAGCGGCTGCTCTCCATGTGCCTGTTGTGGCGGGGGAGCTTTCCGCCCAGGGGTCCGGACCAGACCAGGTCGCACCCGCTCAC
>JAHAEW010000100.1 GCA_018374635.1 Clostridiales bacterium | reverse complement strand
AAGTCCTCCACCACAGCCGCGCCAATGCTGGTGTATGTGATGTCGTACACCAAACGGCTCCAGTCAAATTTCTCGGCATAGAGCAGTTTCAGCGCCTTCTCCCAGTGTTCCTCCGGGATCACCAGCATCCTGTGCTGGGCGGTGCCGGAGTAGCCGCGGTAGACGGGTTCCGGCTGCCCCAGCAGTTCGCTCACACTGTCGGCATAGACGAAGCACAGTTCCTCATCGAACAGGCCGCCGATAAAGTTGCCGTTGCAGTACAGCATATAGTTCTTGAACTTGGCGGGAGAAAAAGAGAGGTTGTATTCCTGCGAGTCCAGGATTTTATATACCTTGTTCAGAAAGTCTATTGATATCATGGCATTGCTCCTTATCCTTCAAACCCACCCTCGATCATAGGACTTACTTCCTCTGCTGCTTTACTTGATAGGGAACGGTTCGGCCCAGCACCCGGCCCTTGCCAACGGAATTGGCCCCCTCATAAATCAAGAATTCCGCATTGTGTTCCAGCGGGCCGTAGTCCACAGTATCCGGGTAGAGGGGCTGGGCATTCCCCAATGCCGGTTCATCAAATACACACTCGGTTCCATCCAGGAAGCATACACCCAGATACTCAGCGGTTCCCACGACTACAAAATGGGGGCTATACTTTCCGCTGACCAGGCTGGGGGGAGCCTTTCGTTTGCCGATCCAAAAGATGACCTCCACATGGAGCACCGCCCGGTTTTCATCTGTCCCGATCATGCCAGTCCCTCCATTCCAGCTTACTCTCCGAATCGCTCGGCAGCATCCTGATAGACGGTGATGCTCTTTGCCACTTTCTTTTTCTGGCTGCGAATGTGGAAGTAGCCCCGCAGAACGCGCTTCAGTTCCGGGTTTTCCACCTTGCGGGGCAGTTGTTCCAAAGCCATCATTGGCTTACTCCTTTTTAATCTATCCCACAATGGTGGTTGCCTTGACGGTCAGATTTTCGAAATCCATAGCGATCAGCTTCTCGGCGGCCTGTGGGGTACACATGAACCAGGTGCTCACGCCCCAGGCGTCCATCCTTGTGACGGTGAAGAAGTCAGTTTGGGCAGAAGTAGGTTCTCTTGCGTCAATATAGTAGTCGGAGTAGAGATACACCAGATCCACCTCCCGCTCCGGAAGCCACCTGGCCCGGCGCGCCCGGAGCTTGCCGCTTTTCAGTGTCTTCTCTCTGGGATTCTCGAACCACTTCAGCTCCTTGATCTTCAGGCCGGTGAAGGTATCCATCAGCCGCTGGGCGATCTCCCGGTGGGTAAACACCCCGCAGTTCCAGGGGCCCATCAGCCAGGTCATGATAAAGTCACCCACCTTGCTGCCGGGAGCAGGGGGCCCATAGACGCTCTCATCCGCCCACATGACTTCCATCTTTTCGCATTGATCAGGCTGGGGACAGGACCGCTTGTTGCCGTAGCGGTACATGATATTCACATAGCCGTAGTCCTTGCCGGTCCGGTCATGCCCGACGGATTCTATTTTATAAGCGGTTATGGACATTGCAACTCCACCTCCTGGGCCAGTGCAAAGTCATTAGGGTTTATCCTAATCAAGTTGATCCTGCACCTCTTTGGGCAGGTCATTCCACAAAATATCATATGTAAACTCCCGGATCTCCGGATAACACTCCCGCGCGGTCTGTTCCGCAATATTCCGGTCGAGATAGTGCATCTCCTGGTGGAAAAACCAGTTGAGCTTTTCCATGAGCCGGTAGAGACGGATCTGTTCTTCCTGGGTCATGGGGTACCTCCTTAGATTGTCGGAGGATGGAACGGCTGTACTCATGCCAGCTCCGCATCCAAAATCTGTACTTGTTTTCCTTCCTCGTTCACATAGTAAAGCGCAATGTAGTCAATGCCATCCCGCTTGACCTGCTCCCAGGGCATCCGTCTGCCGCTGAGCAGTTCCACGGTATCCGCCTCGTCCGCCTCGAAACCCTCTTTTTCATCCTCATAGTCAATGCTGTAGCCCAGCTCCAGCACTAGTTTGGAGGCGGGGATCTCATACCGCTTAAGGGGGCGGTGTTCCAATTCAGCCGGATCATGTTCATCACAGAACAGATTGTCATAGCCATGCCGCCCGCCGTCGAAGATAATGAACGCCTCGCCGCTCTCCGGGTCACGGGCCGCCACCAGTCCGGGGGCCTCGTCACTATCTACAATATAGGATTGAGGCTCCCCCTTCACTGTAAGCAAGTCTCCGTAGTACCACACCTCCAGCAGTTCATTGCCGGTGGTGGAACACAATGTCACGGTGGGCAGACGCTTCTCGGCCCACTCCTTCACATGGCCGGTGAGCCAGGTAGGATATTTTTCAGTCATCGTTTCGGCCTCCTTACAACATCCAAGACATAACACTGGTCACAATCAGCACGATCCCCAGCAAGAAGAATATCACCCGCCGGGAGCCGCGGCCATAGCGGTGGGAGTCCGGCTTGCCGGTGGGGTCGCAGAGCCAGTTCCAGTTCATGATCGCACCAATCAGCAGGACAGCGCCGATGATCAGTGTCACCCAGCTCCAATGCTCCTGCAAAAAGGCTGTAATCTGCTCACTGTTCATTCAGGTTTCTCCTCTCTTTATCCCTGCATATCCGCACCAATGGGCCCCTTTTTCAGTATTCCATCCACAGTGACCACATGGCCCCAGAACATATCGTCGTCCTCATACCAGGCGGTAAAACCGCCGCCCGGAGAAACTGTGAACTCGGTGATGAGGATGCGCCGGGCGAACTCCTCCTCGGTGATGGGGTCCTTCTCCGGGGCCCGGTCGGTCTGGTCATTGTCTGCCAGCCATTCGTTGGCCTGAGCAGTGAGCGTCTGAGCGGCCATCGCCCGCAGGGACTTGTCCCAGACTTCCTGATCTGCCAGCAGTTTCTTCATTACATTGGTGACGCGGGTCCAGGATGCTTTCTTTTCGATCTCCACATCCAACGAGATCCGGACTTCTTTCCCCATCCACTGGCAGGTTCCATCGAATGTGCTCATCTCACGATCCAGCGTGAGTGTCCCCAGCACTTCATCTTCCAAAAGGATGGGCTTTGTGTACTCCGCCCAGAGCTCCTCCAGTGCCGGACAGGATACACCTTCCTCCAGTACCTCCGTGACATACCACTGGGGTTCACTGAGGGCGTCGCCTTTCCAGCCGCGGGTCTTGATCCGATAGATATTGCCCTTGGCAAACCGCTTGGAATAGTCACCGGATTCCCTTTCCTTGTCCGTCAGCGGCCAGCTCAGGCAGCATCGGCCGGAGAGCACCTGTCCGGTCTGGACATCCACCATGGCGAGGGCATGGGTATGCGCCGTCCAGAAAGTATCCAGAAAGGTCTTGTCCGCGCTGGTGCCGCTTTGGATCAGCACCAGCTTTTCCTCATCTTCCGGGGCGTACAGGGCAATAAAGTCCTTGACTTTTCTTTTTTTCATGGTGTTCTCCTCACGCAAATACCTGCCGGTATTTCTCTCTCAATTCTTCTGGGGCCGCTTTGATGACCTTGCTGCCACCGTTTTCGGAGGACGGACCCCAGATGGCCCAGAGTAGGCTCTGCCAAGCGATGGCCCGGAATTTCGGGTCCTTATTTTCTTCTGACAGGAGATAAGCGGAAAAGCGGCACTTGACTGCCAGTAGAGCATCCAGGCTTTCCGCATTGGCAATCAGACTGCGGAATTCCTTGGCAGGCTTCATCCACTGCATAGACAATGCGCCCCGAACCAATACCCCCAGTGTCCATGGTTGAAAACCAAACTTCCGGATAAAGGCATGAAGGAATTTATCTTGCAGGGAGGAGTGCTCGTCGTCGCAGAGATCCAGATACTCCGTCACGAGCGGTGCCCACTGTTCTCCTTCCAGTCCCAGAGCAAACACGGCGAAGGTTCCGGGCATGGCGCAGGATTCATCGGAGAGGTTGTTGTACCATTCATACTCCCGCATGGCCAGCCGTGCATACCGCTCAATATCGGCGTGTAATTTGGGGTATTGGACAGCACAGGCAAAGAACTGATTAACTCCCTTTTTAGGAAGTCCAGGAATGGGCAGATAGTTTTTCTCTGAGCCACGGAACTCCACCGAGTAACTGCGGGGGAATTCCTCCTGCTCCAGCACCGCACACAGATAGTCCAAGACTTCCGCATAGCACTCCTCTGTGCAGTCCCTGGCGGTGATGCGGACGGTGGCAAACGCATCATTGGCCGAGGCGGTCAGGTGCTTTGTTTTCCGCGTTTGGATGTTAGGCGGCAATTTGCCGCTGCCATTGGTTTTCAGTTCTTTTACCATGTCGGGACGGAGCTGGGAAACCAGGCCGAGGATGTGTTCGGTTTTGAGAGACTCAAAACTCTGCCCATACACGGTGTGGCAGACTGCCACATAGCAGGCAAAGCGCAGCAGCCCTTCGTCCACATCCTCCAGGCGCAATTCCGGACACACCGTGCAGGGCGGAAAGACGGTAAACCCATCTTCCCGCTCTCCCACAAGGAAGAGCCGCTCCTGCACCTGCTTTTCTATGTACTTCTCCAACTCATAGCGAATCTCCTCCCAGCAAACCAGCCGCCGCATGGCATCGCAGAGGGAAACCGCATCCTCGCAGGGAAATCCCTTCAGCGGCAGCCGGGAAAGATACCGCTCCAGCAGCTGATCAGGGAGAAAGGGCGTTCCGTTGTGGTTTCGCACCACGGTCGGGTAATCGGAGTGATTTTCACGAGCAGTGCCGTCCAGAACATCCTGGATACAGAGATCCGCCTCCGCCAGCACCTCTGGAGAAGTATCCGGCTTGTGGATCAGGTAGTAGCGGCCCTTCACGCCGTCACGCTTTGGCAAACTCATCGCATGCGCTCCTCTCAGGTCTGCTGATGCTGCATGGATAGGATTTGGCAATCCGGACAGAACTCCACATAGAGCGTTCCCTCCGCACAGTCATACACCGTATCCCACTGGATCTGGGCCAGATACTTCATGGGCTTTCCGCAGTGGGGGCAGATGGTATATTCCGCGTCCTGCACCCAGTTGGCAAAGCCGCCAATGGTGTTCACATCGTCGCAGGCGGCGCCGTAAAACAGGGGCACAGGTGTTTTGGCCAGCACAAAAGAATTTTCGGTGAGTGCCTTATAGTCCTCTGGCCGGACATAGCATTTTATCCCCTCCGCCCCGTCAAAGAGCTCCGAGGGAAAGACCTCCACGCCGCCGTCCAGGGTAAAGCGGTTGAAGGCGGGGCCTTTCAGGAAACCCACGCAGTTGGGACAGCAGGTGGCCGTCAGAATACCGTCCAGCCCCAAGAACTTCAGCCGCTCATCCCGCCCATCCAGCACCAGCATATCCACCATATGCCCGCCACAGTGGGGACAGGTGTCCTCCCGTGCCCGCCCGATGCGAACGGGAGACGCTTCGCCGGTCGCCCCCTTGACCATAGGATAGCAGGTATTGAAGTTGAGCTGCGTCCGATGGCCATCCTTATCAAAGGTCCAGCCGCCACACTGGGCATAGCTGGACGGATCCACATAGAGACTCTTGCGCCAGGGCCGGGGGTTCCGCTCCAGTTCCAGCAGAGTCTCCATTGCCTTGTCATCTCCCTGGAAGGCAAGGCAGGACATCAGTTCGGCAGCATTTTGGGAGCTATCCGTTTCCAGTAAAGCGGTGATCAGCGCATCCCGTACATCATCCGGTGCTCCGTAATAGAGTTCGCAGGGATAGAATCCCTCTACAGCCAGTGCTGCCCGTTGGATCTCCGGGGTAATGGCATCCCGGTAGCCTAAAAGCTGCCAGAAGTCGGTAAACTCCGGGTCTTCCATATCCGCCAGCCGCTGGATATTCTGAATCAGATTTTTCTGCTTCTCTGCAATTTGTTCCGGCATCCATCCCAGCGCGGTTTTTCGGCTTTTCTCGCACTCGCATTTCCAGCACAGTCCCTCGTAACCCAAGGGTGTCCCACAGCCGAGGCAGGTGTATTTCAGGCTCATATTCTCGGACTCCTTTTCGAAGATAGAAAAGCGCCCTGCGATATCCTGTCACTTAGACAGGTTAACGCAAGGCGCAAAAAGGCCGCAAGAAAGAAACCACATCCACCCCCAGATGTGGTTTCCGCCACACACAAAATCCATTTTTATATAGAAATAAAGTTATCTTTAACTGATTCGTGTGCATCTCCCAAAAACTTCCGCCTACATCACGCATGATCCCATGCGTACAGTGTAAGTTGCTTGTGATACTTTTATATATGGTTAGTTGCTTCTTTCAAACCATAAGGTCGGATGGTTCTTTTCCATCATACCTAATTACATGGAAATTATCAACTAAAACTTGAATTGATAAAATCCCAGAAACTGTTCTCTGTTAGGAAAACACATAGATGATGACTGACAACGGGCGTACCAATTTTTAGCACGCAATATACAAAGAATAAGCACTATAAAGCATATTCAAAAAAGCCCTTGAGACATACTATCAAGAGATGAGTAAAAAAGTGGGCTACAAACAAGCTCCAATTCTCCAAGAATTCAATTATTGCAAGAGAAATCAAAGCCTTTATGCCTATTTTTGAGTGTTTTTCGTGCTTTTGTTTTTTTAAAGAATTCTCGTCGCTGCTTATGATGGTCAATTTTTATAAAAATGTATATATTTTGGTTTATCACAGAAAAATTTTTGATTGATTGCCACTGTGTTCGCTACCCCAAATGATAACTTTTTTGATAACAGTTCGCCGTGCCCCTGGATAGTTCTCTCTTTCTGGGATATGTTGTGTTGCTGCAAAGGAGGTACATCATCATGGCAAAACGCAGGCCATCCGGCGACGGCATGGTACGAAAAAAGGAAGACGGCAGCTGGGAGGGCCGGGTGGTCATCGGCTACGATGAAAAGAACCTTCCCAAGACCAAGAATGTCTTGGCCAAGACAAAGAGCGAATGCGTAGAGAAGCTGAAGCAGTTGCAGGAGCAGTACGCTCCACCCAAGTCAGACAAGATTAAGCTCGAAATGCCCTTCGGAGAGTGGATGGACTTCTGGTATCAGAACTACTCTAAGCCGAAGCTTCGACCCACCACCCGTTCGGGCTATGAGGGCAGGATCTATCGGCACATTATCTCGGAACTGGGAAACATCCCTCTGGATCAGCTGACACAGAATGACCTGCAGCAGTTCTACGCCCGACTGAAAAAGAGCGGACGGCTCCTCCACGCGGAACACTACGGCAAGGGGCTGTCCGACCGCATGGTGCGGGCCTGCCACATGAACTGCCGGTCCGCTTTGGAGAAGGCAGTGCAGGAGGGGCTGATCCGCATGAACCCCGCCGTCGGATGCAAGCTGCCGCCCAAGAAAGCACGGGAGATGCAGGTGCTGACCCGTGAGGAGATCCAGCGGTTTCTGATCCACGCAAAGGCGGAGGGGTACTTCGAGCTGTTCCTGCTGGAACTGACCACCGGCCTGCGGCGGGGAGAACTGCTGGCCCTGCAATGGGATGACCTGAATCTGGAGACCGGAGAACTACAAGTCACCAAGCAGGTCTACCGGACAAAGGAGGACGGGCTCCTGATTTCCAAGCCCAAAACGAAATCCTCCATCCGCACGGTCAGCCTGCCTCCGACGCTTCTGAACATTCTGAAAGAGTACAAGGAGAGCGTAAACTCCCGGTGGATGTTCCCCGCGCCGGTGAAGGAGGACTCGCCTCTGGACCCGGCCTACATCAGAACGCGGCTACACCTCATCCTGGAACACGCCCAGTGTAAGCAAATTCGTTTCCATGATTTACGGCATACCTTTGCCACCATCGCTCTTGGAAACGGGATGGATGTGAAGACCCTCTCTGCCATGCCGGGCCATGTTTCGGCGGCCACCACGCTGGACATCTACACCCACATCACAAATCCCATGCGGTCTGAGGCAGCGGCCAAAATCGACCAGAAAATAGGGAAAGCGGCTCCGCAGGAATTACCTGCGGAGCCGCAAGAGAAGCGGACGATGACCACATTCCAGCCCTATGCAGGAAGGAAACGGAAGCCCGGCACCGGCTGTATCACCCAGATCAGCGAAAACTGCTGGGAGGGACGCTACTCCCCAATGTGGCCGGACGGCAAAAAGCACTCCCGTAATGTGTACGCTAAAACACGGGAGGAGTGCGAGGCGCTCCTGCCTGGGCTAATCGAACAGATGAAGGCGGAGATCAAGGCCATCAAGGAGAGCAGAAACCTGGATGCTATTCCGGACGGGATCAGTGAGAAGAAGAAAGCCATCGCCGCCTATATGCGGGAGCATCCGGAGGTTACCAGCAAGAGCGCCATCGCCAAGGCGGTGGGGACAGACAGGAACACGGTACGGAAATATTATGACGAGATTCGTAGTGAGTTGGGGCTGAAATAAACTCAGAAATTGCGGCGCATAAACAAAGATAACCCCTCTGGAGTTCGCTCCAGAGGGGTTTTGGTCGGAATGTAATGATAGGACTTGGAAAAATCCAGTCATATCAATGATTTGGAAGCAGCAGGCAAAAGGTTTTTATCCTATCAAATGCGATAGTCAGAAAGATCATCCGGCTTTTCGGCAAATGATTTTGTCTGATCGACTTCTTTTTCAAATTGCACCTTAATGCGCTCGTTCACATGTGCATCAAGGATTTTTACTACTTTCACATCTTCTTCTCTGACAGGAATTGTAGCAATATCATTCTTTTCACCGCACTGAGGAAAATTAACCAACCAATATCCGTTGATGTTTTCTGGTTCAGTGATCCACCCTTGCATGCCTTTATGAACACCATCTCTTGCGTACATTTCTTTTTCGACGATAACTTCTACATGATCCATGTATGTCATATTATTTACCTCCGTATGGTGTGTTCAGTTTTATCTGTCCGTTGGGTTTCACCATCCAACCTGTGACAAAAGAAATATCGCCGAAGCCATCTTTCCTTGGAATAGTTACTCTGATATTGATTCTTTGTCCAAACATATTTAGCTTTCCAAGCTCATATTGCCCAGAGAGATATCTTTCCCTCCCTTGCCGTTCTATCTCTGCTTGCAGCCATCTTGCATCGTCAACAGTATATCCCCATTCTTTGAAGAGTTTTTCTTTATTGTGTGTCTGCAGACCGGTTGTGTTAAATAAATAGGGATCAAATTTACCATAATCGCTGTATACTGAAACATTACCAAACACTACAGCGTACGGAATAAGATCCAGTGTGCAATGGCAAAAAGGATGATGCGGACAAGGCGGGGCTTTTTCTTCCTGAAACCAACAGCCATCCAGCCTCAAACATTCCTCGCAGTGCGTTTTGCCCTCTGAATGGTGCGTCCATTGGACCCAGTTTGGCTACTCTGCCGTTTTCTGCGGCAGCAGCTTTCCTGTATGTCGTTTGTAGTATATCATATTTCCACCTATCATGTAAAATCAGACTTCTACATAGGTAGTGTCAAGGAATTTTCGCAAAATGGTTTGCAGGCCCTGGCATGAGAGAAGTCAGCCAGCAATGGAGGCGTCCTCAAGGGCAGCCTCCAGGTGCT
>JAHAEW010000247.1 GCA_018374635.1 Clostridiales bacterium | reverse complement strand
AGAAGGCCCTGGCGGGGGCTGCGGGGCCGGGTGCGCGCCCCCTGCGGCTGGAGCTGGCCCGGGTAAAGGAGGAGCTGGTGGACTGCGCCCGGCGGCTGAAGGAGCTGATGCCAAGCCACAAGGTACGCTGCCGCACCACTTGGGCGGGGGTGGACGGATGGCAGTGGGACAGGTTTCAGTATCAGACCTGGGCCGAGCTGGAGGGCGCCGGGGAGCAGGACGGCCCCACGGAGCTGGACCGCATGCGCCTGGCCGTCCGGCTGGCCCGGGAGCGGGCGGTGACGGACAAGCAGGGGGAGTATCTGGCCCAGGTAGAGGGAGGGAAAAAGGCCGCCCAGGTGGCCCGGGAGGCGGGGCGCCACCGGGGGACAGTGAGCCGCACCGTGGGCCGGGGCCGTACAAAGATTGCCAAGGAGGCAAAGGCGCTGTATGAGGTACTCCAGGCCCAGCAGGGGCCGGGGCCGCTGGTGGTGGATCTGGCGGACGGCCGGGTGCTGGAGGCGGTGCTCTCCCTGCTGACGCCGCGGCAGCAGCTCTATCTCTATCTATACTATGGGGAGTGGCTGAGCCTGCGGGAGATCGGAAGGCTGCTGCGGGTAGACCACGCCTCGGTGCTCCGCTCCATCCGGTGCGGGCTGGAGCGGCTGGGAACGCTGGCGGTGGGAACCAGGGCGGAGGTGCGTGGGCTGGAGGAGCTGGAGGAGCGGCTGATGGCCCACTTCAACCAGTTGGAGCCGCCGGAGGAGGCGCTGCGCCCCCGGCCCAAGGCACCGGTCAGGGCGCCCAATCCCCGGCGGCCTCCGGCGGAGCGGCCGCCCCTGCGGGCCATGGTGCTGCGGCTGGTGCGGGGCGGGGAGACCCGCACGGCCGAGCTGGGGGAGGGCCTGCGCCGGACGGAGGGCGGCCGCTGGGGGAGCGGGAAGCTGCTGGCCGCCCTGGAGGGGTGGGTGGAGCGCCTGCCCGGCCGGGGCAGGGAAAAGGAGGGGAGGCGGCAGAAGCTGGGCCGCCTGCTGCTCAAACTGTTTGAATGGATCAGGAGGGAATTGTATGCTGACCATCATCGAAATTAAGGACAGGGAGGACGGCGGCCATGGCCTGCAGAGCCAGAGCCACCGGACGGAGTGCTGGCTGGAGGGGTGGCTTGCCGTACCGCCGGAGCTGGAGCAGACGGCCTGGGACTGTGCGGGCTAC
>JAHAEW010000099.1 GCA_018374635.1 Clostridiales bacterium | reverse complement strand
GACACATTTCTATCGAAATTCATTTTAATCTCAAACCCATCCCGGAGGTGGAACAGGTCACTGCCTGACCTGTCCCGCCGGGACGGTTCTCTTAAAAAACACCATATAGATTTTTTGTACGCCGCCGCCCGCCATCGAGCAGAGTTTTACACCTAATTGGGGATAAAACAGCTCATGGCGGGCGCGGGCGTCGGGATCGTCGGCATGGTGCTGGTGCCCCTGCTTTCAGGCTTGTTTGGATAAAGGAGTGATGTGGCCGCGTCCGGTTCAGAAAACCGGACGTGGCCCCCTCTATCCTAACAGCCTGAGAGGAGGTGCCTACCCTTGGATTTTATCATACAGGTCCTCACTGACTGGCTGAAAGAAATTCTGGTCGGCGGCATTATGGGCAACCTGACCGGCATGTTCGATGCGGTCAACCAGAAGGTCGGTGAGGTCTCCGAGCAGGTCGGACTTACCCCCCAGGCGTGGAACGGCGATATTTTCAGCATGATCCAGAACCTTTCGGAGACGGTCATGGTGCCCATAGCCGGGGTGATTCTGGCCTTTGTGATGACGCTGGAGCTGATCCAGCTCATTGTAGATAAGAATAACTTTCACGACATTGAAAGCGCGGTGTTCTTCAAGTGGATTTTCAAATCCGCCTGCGCAATCCTCATCGTCACCAACACCTGGGACATTGTGATGGGGGTCTTTGACTTGGCGCAGGGTGTGGTGAATAACGCCTCCGGCGTTATTATAGGAGACGCCGCCATCGACATATCCAGCGTGACCGCAGACCTGGAGGCCCGGCTGATGGAGATGGACCTGGGGCCGCTGTTCGGCCTGTGGTTCCAATCCCTCTTTGTGGGCATGACCATGTGGGCGCTGGTGATCTGCATTTTCATTATTACATTCGGGAGAATGATTGAGATATATTTGGTCACATCTTTGGCCCCTGTCCCCATGGCAACTATGATGAACCACGAGTGGGGCCAGATGGGTCAAAACTACCTGCGCAGCCTGTTTGCCCTGGGCTTCCAAGCGTTCCTTATCATTGTATGTGTTGCCATCTACGCGGTATTGGTGCAGAACATTGCCCTGGACGGTGATGTGAGCTATGCCATCTGGACGTGCATGGGCTACACGGTGCTGCTGTGCTTCACGCTCTTTAAGACGGGCAGCATGGCCCGTTCCGTATTCAATGCCCATTGACCAATGGAAAGGGTGATTTTATGGCCTATGTTCCGGTCCCCAAGGACCTGACAAAAGTAAAAACGAAGGTCGCTTTCAACCTGACGAAGCGGCAACTGATCTGCTTTGGCGGCGGCGCGCTCATCGGCGTTCCGCTGTTCTTTTTCCTCCGGGGCAGCCTGGGCACCAGCACCGCCGCTCTGATGATGGTGCTCACCATGCTTCCGTTTTTCTTTCTGGCGATGTACGAGCGCAACGGCCAGCCGCTGGAAAAGGTGGTCCGGCAGTTTGTCCGTCTGTACTTCCTACGCCCCAAGAAGCGCCCCTATAAGACCAACAACTTTTACGCCGCCCTTGCGCGGCAGGACCAATTAGACCGGGAGGTGTATCGCATTGTTCAAGGCAAAAAAACAGACGCCCGCCAAGGACGCGACGGGAAAAGGCCGCCGCAGGCTGACCCGCGCCGAGCGCCGGGAGATCGACGCGGCCATCCGCAGGGCGGCCCGGACCGATAAAAAGGAGCTGTCCGCCCAAGACAGCATCCCCTATCAACGTATGTGGCCGGACGGCGTTTGCCGGGTCACGGACACCTACTACACCAAGACGGTGCAGTTTCAGGACATCAATTACCAGCTCAGTCAGAACGAGGACAAGGCGGCCATTTTCGAGGGGTGGAGTGATTTCCTGAATTATTTTGACAGCTCCATCCGCTTCCAATTTTCCTTCCTCAATCTGGCCGCCACCAGGGAGAGCTATGAGAAGCGTATCGTCATTCCACCCCAGGGAGACGATTTTGACAGCATCCGGGCGGAGTACACGGAAATGCTGCAAAACCAGCTTGCCCGAGGGAATAATGGTCTGGTCAAGACCAAGTACCTCACCTTCGGCATCGACGCGGAGAGTATCCAGTCGGCCAAGCCTCGGCTGGAGCGCATCGAGACCGATTTGCTCAACCACTTCAAGCGGCTGGGCGTGTCCGCCGCGCCCCTCAACGGCACGGAGCGCCTGTGCCTGCTGCACGGTATCTTCCACATGGATGAGCCGGAGCCGTTCCGCTTTTCCTGGGACTGGCTGGCCCCCTCCGGCCTGTCTACCAAGGACTTCATCGCCCCCACGCCCCTGGAATTTCCGGGCGGCAAGACCTTCCGCATGGGCCGGAAGTTTGGCGCGGTGTCCTTCCTCCAAATTCTGGCCCCGGAGCTGAATGACCGTATTCTGGCGGATTTTCTGGATATGGAGTCCAGTCTTGTGGTGTCCATGCACGTCCAGTCTGTGGATCAGGTCAGCGCCATCAAGACCATCAAGCGTAAGATCACCGACCTGGACCGCACCAAGATCGAGGAACAGAAAAAAGCGGTCCGGGCCGGGTATGACATGGACATCATCCCCTCGGACCTTGCCACCTACGGCGAGGAGGCCAAGAAGCTGCTGCAAGACCTCCAGAGCCGGAATGAGCGCATGTTCCTGGTGACGTTCCTGCTGATGAACACGGCGGAGAGCCGGAAGCAGCTGGACAACAACATGTTCCAGGCCGGTTCCATCGCGCAGAAGCACAACTGCCGTCTGGTGCCGCTGGACCTTCAGCCAGAGGAAGGGCTGATGAGCTGCCTGCCCCTGGGTCTCAATCAGGTGGAGATACAGCGGGGGCTTACCTCGTCCAGCACCGCTATTTTTGTGCCCTTTACCACGCAGGAGCTGTTCCAGACCAGCCCGGAGGCCCTGTACTACGGCATCAACGCCCTGTCCAACAACCTTATCATGGTGGACCGGAAGCTGCTCAAAAACCCCAACGGCCTCATTCTCGGCACCCCCGGCTGCTTCACCGGCGATACCCGCGTCCGGCTGGCGGACGGTTTCGCTGTGAGTTTTGCGGAACTGGAAGAACAGGGTGTGGAGGAAACCATGGTGCAAGCCTATGACGAGCGCACCGGCAAAATCGTGGCGGCCCGTGCCAGGGATATTCGCATTGAGAAGTACGCGGACGAGCTGAAGATGATCGAGCTGGAGGACGGGACCACTCTGCGCTGTACGGACACCCACCTTATCATGGATGCGGCTGGCCGGTTTGTGGAGGCCGGACACATCCGGGAGGGCCAGCGTCTCAGCGGCGGCCACGTGGCTGTACGGGTGTCCTTCCTGAAGCTGGCGGAGAAGGTCCCGGTCTATGACCTGTCCGTGCCCCGGCACCTCAACTTCCTGCTGGAAAACGGGCTGATCGTCCATAACAGCGGCAAGTCCTTCTCCGCCAAGCGCGAGATCACCAACGCATTTCTGCTCACCACGGATGATATTTTCATCTGTGACCCGGAGGGCGAGTATTTCCCCCTGGTCGAGCGATTGGACGGTCAGGTGATCCGTATTGCTCCCACCAGCACGGATTATATCAATCCCATGGATATTAACATGAACTACTCTGATGATGATAACCCCCTGTCGCTGAAAGCGGACTTTATCCTCTCTCTGTGTGAGCTGATCGTGGGCAATCGGGATGGGCTTGAACCCGTGGAAAAAACGGTGATTGACCGCTGTGTGCGCATCATTTACCAGCCGTACTTGAACGACCCGAAGCCCGAAAATATCCCCATCCTGGGCGACCTGTACCAATGCCTGCTGGAACAGGAGGAGCGGGAAGCCCGCCGCATCGCCACGGCGCTGGAGATTTATGTGTCGGGGTCCCTTAATGTGTTCAATCACAGGACGAATGTAGATGTAAACAACCGGATCGTCTGCTACGACATCAAGGGCCTTGGCAAGCAGCTCAAAAAGCTGGGGATGCTCATTGTTCAGGACCAGGTATGGGGGCGCGTGACGGAAAACCGCGCTGCCGGGAAGTACACCCGTTACTATATGGATGAATTTCATCTCCTTCTGGCGGAGGAACAGACCGCCGCGTATTCTGTGGAGATTTGGGCGCGGTTCCGAAAATGGGGCGGTATTCCCACCGGCATCACACAGAATGTCAAGAACCTTTTGAGCAGCCGGGAGGTCGAGAATATCTTTGAGAACTCGGACTTCATTTACATGCTCAATCAGGCGGCGGGAGACCGGCAGATTTTAGCCAAGCATCTCAACATCAGCCCCCACCAGCTCTCCTATGTGACCCACTCCGGCGAGGGAGAGGGGCTGCTGTTCTACGGCAACGTCATTCTGCCCTTCATTGACCGCTTTCCCAAAAACACAGAGCTTTACAAGATCATGACCACCAAGCCCCAGGAGGTATCCGGTTGAGACGAGAGTCGCGCTTGCAGTTTACCAAAGAGGAACGGGAGAGCCCCGCCCTGGAAAAGTCCATCCGCAAAGTGGACCGGGCGGCGAACCGGGCGGATAAGGCCCAGGCGAAGATCCCCAAGCGGAAGGTCAAGCAGCGCACCGTGAACCAGGAGACTGGGGCCGTCACGGTGCGCTTGCAGTTTGAGGACAAGAAGCCGCCCTCCAAGCTCCAACATGCGCTGCGGGATGCCCCGGCAGATACGGCGCTGGGCGCGGTGCATCGGGGGGTTCACCAGAATGAGGCGGACAATGTGGGAGTGGAGAGCGTCCATAAGACGGAGGAGGCGGCAGAGAGCGCCGGGCGTCTGGTCCGGGCCGGGTATCGCTCCCATAAGCTGCGCCCCTACCGCAAGGCGGCTGCGGCGGAGCGGAAGCTGGAAAAGGCTAACGTCAACGCCCTGTATCAAAAGAGCCTGCAAGAGAACCCCGGCCTTTCCAGCAATCCGCTGTCCCGCTGGCAGCAGAAGCAGGCCGCCAAGCGGCAGTATGCCGCCGCCCGCCGCGCCGGACAGACCGCCGCCACCGTGGGGCAGACTACCGCGCACACGGCCCATTCTGCAAAGACGGCGGCGAAAAAGAGCCGTCAGGCGGCGGATTTTGCCCGGAGGCACAAAAAGGGCTTCCTGATCGCTGCGGGCCTGTTTCTGGCTGTCGCGTTCTTCCTCAACTGCATGTCCTCCTGTTCCGTGCTGGTGCAGGGCGGCATGTCCGGCATCGCCAGCACCACCTATCTTTCCACCGACGAGGCCATGCTGGGCGCGGAGGCCGCCTATGCCGGGATGGAGGCGGAGCTGCAAGACTACCTGGACACCTACGAGAGCACCCATTCCTACGACGAATACCACTTTGACCTGGACGAGATCGGGCACGACCCCTATGTGCTCATTTCCATCCTCACCGCCTACCATCAGGGGGAGTGGACGCTGGACGAGGTGCAAGGGACGCTGGATATGCTCTTTGAGAAGCAGTACATCCTCACCGAGCGCGTCGTGGTGGAGACCCGGTATGACAGCGAGGGGGACCCCTACTCCTGGTACATCTGCTATGTGACTTTGGAAAATACCGACCTGTCTCACTTGCCGGTCTACATCATGGGCGAGGAGCAGTTTTCCATGTACGCCGTTTATATGGCCACCCTGGGCAACCGCCCGGACCTGTTCCCGCAGAGCCAGTACCCCAACGCCTCTCAAAAGGAGGACTACCTGGACTACGACGTGCCCCCGGAGGCATTGGAGGACGAGCAGTTTGCCGCCATGCTGGAGGAGGCGGAGAAATACCTGGGCTACCCCTATGTTTGGGGCGGGTCCAGCCCCTCCACCAGTTTTGATTGCTCCGGCTTTGTGAGCTGGGTCATCAATCACAGCGGCTGGGACGTGGGGCGGCTGGGGGCGCAGGGCCTGTGCAACATCTGCACCCCCGTTACCGCCGCCAACGCCAAACCGGGCGATCTGGTGTTCTTCAAGGGGACCTATGATACGCCGGGGGTCTCTCACTGTGGCATCTATGTGGGGAATGGCATGATGATCCACGCCGGGTCCCCAATCTCTTACGCAAACCTGAATACAAGCTACTGGCAGGAGCACCTATATTGCTATGGCCGCCTGCCCTGAGAGGAGTGTTTTCATTGAACCCGAAAATTACAAAACTGCTGGCGGAGCGTGAGAAAAACAGCGAGAAGATCGCCAAGCTCACCGCCCGCAACGACGAGATCGACAAACAGGTGACGGAGCTGGAGAACCTGGATATTGTGGGCATTGTCCGGCGCATGGGCGTGACGCCGGACGAGCTGGCCGCGCTCATGCAGACGGCCCGTCCGTCCGGGCCGCAGTCTGCCGCCCCTGTGGAAAAGGAGGATGCCGACCATGAGGAAACTTAAAACCCGTCTGTTCACCGGCCTGCTGGCCGTGATGCTGTGCTGCACCGCCCTGACCCCCGCCGCCTTCGCTTACGCCGAGGACCCGGAGGAAGTAACTTCGGAGGAACCCGTTACCGGGGGCGTGGAGCCGGAGCCCCTGACCCCGGAGGGCAACCTGACCATCGTGGACGACATTGAGGGTGACGCTGCCGGAGATAAGCAGTTTATCACCGTCCAGACCAAGGGCGGCAATACCTTTTATATTATTGTAGACCGGGCGGCGGACGGTGAGAACACCGTCTATTTCCTGAACGCCGTGGACGAGGCCGACCTGCTGGCGCTCATGGAGGACGGGGAACCCGCCGCCTGTTCCTGCACGGAGAAGTGCGCGGCTGGTGCGGTCAACACCGCCTGCCCGGTGTGTGCGGTCAACATGACTGAGTGCGCGGGAAAGGAGCCGGAGCCGGAACCCACCCCGGAACCGGAGGAGACGCCGGAGCCGGAGAAAGAGGCGGGCGGCCTGAACCCCGCCGTGCTGCTGGCCGTCCTGGTCCTGCTGGGCGGCGGTGGGGCGCTGGCCTACTTCAAGCTGGTCAAGGGCAAACAGGCCAGCACCAAGGGCCCCGACGACCTGGACGACTACGACTACGGCGAGGATGACGAGGAATACGAGGATAGTCTGGCCGATGATGAGGACGAGGATGGGGAGGACAAGGGCACATGAGAACCTTCACCGACAGCCCTTATGAGCGGACGATGATGCAGGTCCCGCACAGGCCGCGTCCATCCCGCCCTGCTCCCGCCCCCAAGGGGCACCCCTGCCACGGCTGCAAGCGGTTTGGCGAGGGCTGCGTCCTGCCCTGTCACCGGGGCGTCATGCAGCATCTTCCGGCCAGGGCATAAAAAGACGGCCCGCCGCATGGCGGGCCGTCCTTCATACCCCAGATTCATATTGTGTTCTCATAAATTGTGATCCCCGTGGCGTGGATTTCCCGGTCCAATGGGGAGCCGCGCTCAATATGGGTCACGTCAAATACATCTACCGGCCTTCCGGCGATTTGCCGGACCGCCTCCATAAGCCCCACAAACTTCATGCCGCGCAGGTGACTGTCCACCAGAAGGTCTATGTCGCTTTTCTGCGTGGCTGTTCCCTGGGCGATGGAGCCGAACAGGACGGCACGGGAGACCCCATATTGCTCAAAGACCGGCGTAAGGGCATCTTGCGCATCACGAACCGTCCAAATCATATTCAAAAATAGGAGGTCCGAAACAGCTTGGGGTAATCTGTCGCGCCGTGGGCAATATGGTACACGACCACCGTATCGCCCAGGAGACGGTAGATCACCAGATATTTACCCGCCAGGATATAGCGATACCCTCCGACACGCAACTGCTCATCCCGGACCGGCGGGCCGGAGAGCGGAAAGTGCGTCAACTGCTCCATGGCATCGTAAATTTTATCGGTGATTTCCTGCGCGGACCGGGGGCCGGAGAGGGCCATGTGGACACGCGCAATTTCCTCCAATTCCGCCTGAGCGGGCGCTAAAATATCCAGCTTACAGGTCCTGTCCATAGATGGCCTCCAGACGCTTCCGGGATTCCTCTATGGAATAGGCGGGCTGGCCGGACAACCGCGCCTGCTCCGCCGCCTCTATCTTTGCCCGCAGCTTCAAAACTTCTTCCCGGCGCTCATAGGCGTCAATGCTCATAATCACCAGATCGCCCTCCCCATTCTTTGTAATGTAGATGGGGGCATCCTCCGTGTGGGCTAAGTCTGAGATGGAGCCGTAGTCATTCCGCAGAGCGGTGGATGGCTTGATAATCATAGCAAAACCTCCGATTCTATTTTCTTGATAGTATTCTATCATTATTATACAAACCTTGCAAGCGTTTTATGCTGGCTGAAAAAGGAGTGAGACGAATTTGTATCAGTTGGTAATTGCGGAAAAGCCCTCGGTAGCCCAAGGTCTGGCCGCTGTGCTGGGGGCAGGACAGCGCCGGGAGGGGTATCTGGAAGGAAACGGCTGGCTGGTGAGCTGGTGTGTGGGGCATCTGGCGGAGCTGGCGGACGCCGCCGCGTATGACCCGGCCTACGCCAAGTGGCGGAAGGAGGACCTGCCCATCCTGCCGGAACACTGGAAATTCACCATCAGCCCGGACAAGCGGGACCAGTTCGACACCCTGCGGACCCTGCTGCGGCGGGAGGACGTGGCCGAGGTGGTCAACGCCTGTGACGCGGGCCGCGAGGGGGAGCTGATTTTCCGCACGGTCTATGCCCTGGCAGGCTGCTCCAAGCCCATTTCCCGGCTGTGGATTTCCTCCATGGAGGACGAGGCCATCCGGGAGGGCTTTACCCATCTGCGCCCCGGACGGGAGTATGACGGGCTGCATCAGGCCGCCCTCTGCCGGTCCAAGGCGGACTGGCTGGTGGGCATCAACGCCACCCGGCTGTTCTCCCTGCTCTATGGCTGTACCCTGAACATTGGCCGCGTGGTCTCCCCCACGCTGGCGCTGGTGGTCCAGCGGGAGGTGGAGATCGCCGCGTTCCAGCCGGAGACATTCTACACCGTGGAGCTGGACTGCGGCGGCCTCACCCTGGCCGGGGAACGAAAGCCCAGCAAGAAGGAGGCGCAAGAGGCCGCCGCCCGGTGCCAGGGCAGCACAGCGACGGTCCAAGCCGTGGAACGGCGGGAGAAAACAGAAAAACCGCCCGCCCTCTTTGATCTGACCACCCTCCAGCGGGAGGCCAACCGCACCCTGGGCTACACCGCCCAGCAGACTTTAGACTACCTACAAGCCCTCTACGACAAAAAGTTCTCTACTTACCCCCGGACAGACAGCCGGTATCTGACGGACGATATGGAGGCGGGCGTCCCGGCGCTGGTCGAGGCGGCTGCCAGCATCTGCGGTGTGGCCGCGCCGGAGACGGTGCTGGCCGGACAGGTCTGCGACAGCGCCAGGGTCAGCGACCACCATGCCGTGGTGCCCACGGCCAGCGCGGGCAGGGCGGACCTGGAGGCCCTGCCCATTGGGGAGCGTGAGATACTGCGGCTGGTGTCTTTGGGCCTGCTCCGGGCCGTCTGCCCGCCTTGCCGCTCTGCGGAGACCTGCATCACGGCGCTGTGTGCTGGGGACCCTTACACCGCCAAATGGAAGGAAGTCCTGTCCCCCGGCTGGAAGGTGCACGCGCAGACGGCGGACGCGGAGGTGGGGACAGGGCCGGACAGACTGACGGAAGGACAGACGCTGCCGGTGGCCGCCGCCAAGATCAAGACGGGTAAGACCACGCCGCCCAAGCACCACACGGATGTGATATTTTGTGAGCGTAAGGAGTGGATAGGAATTGAAGAAAGGAGTTCAGCATGAGAAGAAAAAAAGATAAAAGCAATGGCATTACTGCTTTGT
>JAHAEW010000246.1 GCA_018374635.1 Clostridiales bacterium | reverse complement strand
CGCCCTGGCGGGGGGCCACCCCAGCAGCGCCGGCGTGCCGGTGGGGGCGGCCAGGGACACCCTCACCGCCCAGTTCAACGATTTGGCCAGCGTGGAGGCACAGCTGGAGCAGAACCCCGGCCAGGTGGCGGCGGTGATCGTGGTGCCGGTGGCCGACAACATGGGCGTGGTGGGCCCCGCCCCCGGCTTCCTGGCGGGCCTGCGGGCTCTGTGCGACAAGCACGGCGCCCTGCTGATCTTTGACGAGGTGATCACCGGCTTCCGTCTGGCCCCCGGCGGCGCCCAGGAGTACTTCGGCGTGCGGGCCGATCTGGTCACCTTCGGAAAGATCATCGGCGGCGGCATGCCGGTGGGCGCCTACTGTGGCAGCCGGGCGCTGCTGGAGCAGGTGGCCCCCTGCGGCCCGGTGTACCAGGCGGGTACCCTCAGCGGCAATCCGGTGGCCATGGCCGCCGGCCTGGCCCAGCTCACCTACCTGCGGGAGCATCCCGAAGTGTACGAGCACATCAACGCCAGGGGCGCGGCTCTGGCGGAGGGGCTGCGGGAACTGGTGAAGCGCACCGGCGCGCCGGTGGTCATCAACCAGCTCGGCTCCCTGCTGGCTCCCTTCTTCACCCCCACGGCGGTGACCACCTTCACCGACGCCAAGGGCAGCGACGTGGCCAAGTACGCCCGCTATTTCCAGGGGATGCTGGAGCGGGGCGTGGCCCTGGCCCCCGCCCAGTTCGAGGCCATGTTCGTCTCCGAGGCTCACACCCAGGCGGAGCTGGACGCCACCCTGGCCGCGGCGGAGGCCGTGTTCCAGACGCTCTGAGCCAAAACCAAAGCGGCCCCCGGAACCCTTTGGGTTCCGGGGGCCGTTCTGCGTTCAGCCTTCGATTTTGTCCACCCGCCGCTGGTGGCGGCCGCCCTCAAACGGGGTGTTGAGGAAGGCCTCCACAATGCAGTCGGCCATATTGTTCCCAATCAGTCCGCCGCCCATGGCCAGCATGTTGGCGTCGTTGTGCCGCCGGGTCATCTCGGCGGAGAGGGGCTCGCTGCACAGGGCGCAGCGGATGCCCTTCACCTTGTTGGCGGCGATGGAGATGCCGATGCCCGTGGTGCAGATAACGATACCCCGGTCGCACGCGCCGGAGGCCACCGCCTCCGCAGCCGCCCGGCCGAAGTCGGGGTAGACGCAGCTCTCTGCGGTGTAGCAG
>JAHAEW010000245.1 GCA_018374635.1 Clostridiales bacterium | reverse complement strand
GCGGGGCGAGGCCGCCTATGAGGACTACTATAAGCAGGACTTCTGGCTCAACTTCCAGGGGGACAACGCCCGCAAGCACATCCTCCTCTTCGGCGACGAGAGCAAGAGCCGCTTTGCCAGCCAGGAGGAGGCCGCCGCCGCTATGACCACCGTCACCGTGCCGGTATGGCAGCTCTCCGGCGGGGAGAAGGTGTCCTCCACCCTCACCCTCTCCGTCCACGCCGCCCTGGCGGAGGACGTGAAGGAGATCTTCGCCGAGATCTACAACGATCCTGAGCACTTCCCCATCCACGATGTGGGCGGCTACGCCTGGCGGGGCGACTCCGCCACCGGCGAGCACAACTGCGGCACCGCCATCGACATCAACGCCAACGAGAACTACCAGATCCGCGACGGTCAGGTGCTGGCCGGCAGCTGCTGGGAGCCGGGGAGCAATGCCTATTCCATCTCCCCCGACTCCTCCGTGGTGCGCATCTTTGCCGAGCACGGCTGGAGCTGGGGCGGCGACGCCTGGGCTTACAGCAGCGACGATTCCGAGGGCTACCACGACTATATGCACTTCTCCTACATGGGAGAGTAACCAAGCAACCCACCCCGGGCCTCGGCTCCGGGGTGGGTTTCCATTATCCCCCTCTTGACTGGAACAAATGTTTGATATATAATGAAGCTAAACAAAAAGGAGAGGGGGCGGCAGTGTGGAGCTGCTGGACAAGCTGACCATTCTGGCCGACGCGGCCAAGTACGACGCGGCGTGCACCTCCAGCGGGCTGGACCGGGCGGGCCGGCCCGGCGGCCTGGGGAGCACCCTGGCCGCCGGATGCTGCCACTCCTTCTCCGCCGACGGCCGGTGCATCTCCCTGCTCAAGGTGCTGCTCACCAACCGGTGCGTCTACGACTGCGCCTACTGCGTCAACCGCCGCTCCAGCGACGTGCGCCGGGCGGCCTTCACCCCCAGGGAGCTGGCGGAGCTGACCATCGGCTTTTACCGGCGCAACTACATCGAGGGACTCTTCCTCTCCTCCGCCGTGTGGGGCGGCCCCGACCGCACCACCGAGGCCATGATCGAAGCCCTGCGCCTGCTGCGGGAGGAGTACGGCTTCCACGGCTATATCCACGCCAAGGCCATCCCGGGGGCCGACCCCCTCCTCACCCGGCGGCTGGGCCTGCTGGCCGACCGCCTGTCCGTCAACATCGAGCTGCC
>JAHAEW010000098.1 GCA_018374635.1 Clostridiales bacterium | reverse complement strand
GGCCGGTGGATGCTGTTCGCCACGGACACCGAGTATTACGAGTACATGAGAGAGCATGAGGAGGAGCGCCATGCGGATTAACGCGGATTCATTTGTAGGCGTCGGCATCTGCATTTTGGGGCTTGTGGGCGTGGGCTACGCCATCGGCGTCCACTCAAAAATGAAGGTGATGTGCGACCGGCTGGACACCAGCATCGACAACCTGGCCAACAACACCGAGATTGATATTCCCGCAAAGGTCATTGACCAGGCGGTTCAGAAGGCCGTAGAGCGGGAGTCCTATTCCGCGGTCAAGCGGGCCACGGAGGAGGTCATGGCCGACGCGAAGCGGGAGATCGAGAGCCGGGTGGGCACGGCGGTAAAAGCCCAGTATGACGCGATTTCGGACGGCGTGGCGGACCAGATCGCCAAGAACGTCGCCCGGATCGACGAGAGCAAGCTCAAGAAGGAGGTCGTGCAGAAGGCCAAAGAGCAGATCGCCGAGAAATTCGACGACAAGCTGGACGACCTGCTGGAGGAGTTCAACGGAAATCTCCAGAACGTGGGGAAAATCTATAAATCCATTGCGAGATCATTTTCTAAGGAGGATATTTGACGATGAAAACCAATGAAATCATGAAATCTGTGAGCCTGACCTTCAACAAGGTGGGGTTCCAGCTTCAGAAGAAGAGCCCTGAAATCCTGGTTGCCGCCGGCGTGGTCGGCGTGGTGGTGAGCGCCGTCATGGCCTGCCAAGCCACTCCCAAGGCCCTCAAGGTGGCAGAGAAGACCCAGAACGACGTCGAACGGATTCAGAGCGCCGAGGATTCCGGCGTTACCCAGGCCGGAGAGACCTACACCAAGGAGGACGCCCGCGGCGACCGTATGCAGGTCTACGCCCACACCGGCTTCCAGTACATCAGGCTGTATGCCCCCGCCGTTCTGCTGGGCGCGGCGTCCATCACCTGCATCCTCACCAGCCACAAGCTCATGAGAAAGCGCAACATGGCGCTGGCGGCGGCCTATGCCACCCTGGACAAACACTTTAAGGATTACCGCGGCCGTGTGCTGGAGCGGTTCGGCGAGCAGGTGGAGAAGGAGCTGCGCTACAATATCAAGGCCAAGGAGATCGAGACCACGGTGGTGGACGAGAATGGTAAGGAGAAGAAGGTCAAGGAGACGGTGGACGTAGCCGCCGAGGGCTGGGACCCCTCCAAGTACAGCCCCTATGCCCGTATCTTTGACGAGGGCCACCCCGCCTACATGAAGGATGCCGAGCAGAACAAATTTTACCTGCTGGCCCTTCAGGCCCAGGCCAACGACCGGCTCAAGTCCCGCGGCCACCTGTTCCTCAACGAGGTCTATGAGATGCTGGGCTTCCGCCTGACCAAGGCCGGCGCCGTGGTGGGCTGGATCTATGACCCCAGAGAGCCCATGGGGGACAACTTTGTGGACTTCGGCATGTTCGAGGTGTGCCGCGAGAAGGCGGTGGACTTCGTGAACGGCTACGAGCGGTCCTTTATCCTGGACTTCAACGTGGTGGGCGACATCACCGACGCGCTGGCCACCCACCAGACGCTGTGAGGGCTGAGCCATGAAGAAATTTTTGGCGACCCTGCTGCTTGCAGCCGTAATGCTCACCGGAGCGTCCTTCTGTGTGGAGTATGAGCCTGCCGCCGCTTTGGAGCCGGTTGCCACCCCGGTCCATGCGGTTGCGGAACAGGTCAACCTGACGGAGAAACGGGCTGATATTCCTCAGCCTGTGGTCTCCAAGGCCCCTGTCGTCCAGCCGGAGGAACCGATGGAAGAGCCCAACGCCGTCACGCTGACCCAGGAGGAGATCGACCTGATCGCCCTCTGCGTGATGGCGGAGGCGGAAGGCGAGCCGGAGGAGGGCCAGCGGCTGGTTATCGACACCATTTTGAACCGGGTGGACGACCCCCGGTTTCCCGGCAATGTCCACGACGTGATTTATCAGAAGAACCAGTTTGCCGGCATGTATGGAGAGCGTATCGAGCGCTGCTATGTGAAGGAAGAGCTGGTTCAGCTGGTCCGGGAGGAGCTGGAGAACCGCACGAACAGCGAGGTGGTCTTCTTCCGGACTGGCCACTATCATTCCTACGGCGTCCCCCTGTTCCAGGTGGGGGCGCATTATTTTTCCAGTTATGAGTAAAGGAGGCGCGCATTATGAAAACCTGCATCAAAGCCCTGCTGTCCTACGCCCTGGCCACCGTATCGGGGCTCTGCCTAGTCGGCGGCGTCACCATTTTGTCCAGGAGGTAAGCGGTATGGAGGGATTTGCAAATCTGGTGTCCATGCTGGACTACGCGGTCAACACCAGAAGAAAACGCCACATCACCGGCGGGCTCCTGATCAGCGCGGCGCTGCTGTTCGGGGGCCTTGCCATTACCGTCATGAGCACTAAAGACGAAGAGGAGGACTACAATGAGTAAACTTGGCACAGCGCTGGCCTTTCTCGCAGGCGCCGCACTGGGGGGCGTTTCCGCATGGTATGTCGCCAAGACGCGGTACGACGAGCTTTCCGAGCAGGAGATTGACTCCGCCAAGCAGGCCTTTTATGCCAGGGAGCAGCAGCTGAAGGAGGAGATCGCCGCTCTGAAGGAGCATCTGGCCAAAGAGGACGAGCCGGAGGAGGCGCCCAAAACCGTTTTGGCGGCCAACAAGAACCAGGAGAAGGGCGACATCAACGACTACGCCAAGATGGTCAGCCGGGTTGGATATTCCCGCACCTCGGTGCCCCCGAAGCCGGAGCATGAGGTGGAGGCCCCCTATGTCATCTCCCCGGAGGAATTTGGGGAGATGGATGGCTACACCCAGATCAGCCTGACCTATTTTGACGACGGCATCCTTTCCGATGAGAACGGGGTCATCATCGACGAGCCGGAGGATATTGTTGGGGACGCTCTGAACCACTTCGGGGAGTACGAGGAGGATTCCGTCTTTGTCCGGAGCGACCTCAAGCGGTGCGACTACGGGATCCTGCGGGACCTGCGCAGCTACGCGGAGTTCCGATCCACCCTTCCTCCGAAAATTTGAAAGGGAGGTCTGACGCTTGACCCGGGATGAACTGATTGACCAGTATTTTGACTGGATGTATCAGCTCGTGGTCGACGACCGATATTCTAACAAGTCCTATCGTAAGCTGTTTGCGCGGCTTTACGATACGGAATTCACCTATACGATTCCGATGGACGGCAACCGGGCCGAAGACGGCATCGACCTTAGATATCGGTTCGGTCGCGAGCAATTATATTCTGACGCCATGGTCGCGTCCTGCCTGGACGACCGCCCGTGCAGCATTCTGGAAATGATGATCGCCCTCGCCATCCGCTGCGAGGAGCACATCATGGACGACCCCGACGCCGGAGACCGGACGGGGCAGTGGTTCTGGAGTATGCTGGTGAGCCTGGGGCTCGGCTCCATGGACGACCGGAAGTTTGACCGGTATTTTGTTGATCAGACGCTGGAGCGGTTCCTGGAACGCGGGTACGGACGCAACGGCGAAGGCGGGCTCTTTACCGTGGACAACGGCCGCGACATGCGGAACACGGAGATCTGGTATCAGATGAACTATTACCTGCGCGAAATCATCAGGGAGGGAGGCATTTAGTATGAGTAAAAAGGGGAAATTCGTGGATATCTGCACGCTGGAGGACTTGACGGCCCTGGTAAACCACAACTTCCAGGCCTTTGAGAAGCGGGTGGCCAAGTTGAGCCGCAAAAGCAGCATGTTGACCGTGCTCGCCGTTGCCGCAGTTGTGGGCGTTTACGCCCTGGCGGCGGAGAACCGGAAGCGGGAGGAACAGGTCTACCAGCTTTCGGTCCGTGTGAAAAAGCTGGAGTATGATAAAGGAGAGTAAGTGACCCGATGCTGGACTTCTTGATGATTTCAACGCGCAGCGGGAAACGCGGCATCATCGAGATCTATCCCAAGTTTATCATCAAGAAAAGTAGCGACCTCATGATCAGAGGCGGCGACTTCTATGCAATCTGGATTGACGAACGGGGTATGTGGTCGACTGATGAACAGGACGCGGTCGACTTGATCGACCGTGAGCTGGACCGATACGCAGAAGAAAACCGCACGCGCTTTGACGGCAACATTCGCGTCCTCCATATGTGGGACGCGGAAACTGGCATGATCGACACCTGGCACAAGTATTGCCAGAAGCAGATGAAAGACCAGTTCCATATGCTCGATGAAAAGCTGATATTCTCCAACACGAAAGTGACCAAGCGCGACTACGCCAGCAAGTCCCTCCCCTACCCCCTGGAGCCGGGGGAGACTCCGGCGTGGGAGCGTCTGGTCTCCACATTATATTCTCCCGAGGAGCGGCACAAGATCGAGTGGTGCATCGGGGCTATCGTTACCGGGGAGTCCAAGAAGCTGCAAAAGTTTCTGGTCTTCTACGGAGCGGTGGGCACCGGAAAGAGCACCATCATCAATGTGATCATGCAGCTCTTCGAGGGATACCACACCAGCTTCAGCGCCAAGGACCTGGGCTCCTCCAGCAACGCCTTTGCTCTGGAGGCCTTCCGCGCCAATCCGCTGGTGGCCATTCAGCATGACGGCGACCTCTCCCGCATCGAGGACAACACCCGCATCAATTCGCTGGTGTCCCACGAGATGATGACTGTCAACGAAAAGTTCCGCTCCGCCTACTCCAACCGCTTTAAGACCTTCCTCATCATGGGAACCAACAAGCCGGTCAAGATTACGGACGCGAAATCCGGCGTCATCCGAAGGCTGATCGACGTGACGCCCACCGGGGACAAGGTTCCGCCGGACGAGTACCGGAGGCTGACCCGGCAAATCCCCTTCGAGCTGGGCGGCATTGCCTATCACTGTCAGGAGGTCTATCTGGAGGACCCGGACTACTACAACGATTATATTCCCATCGCCATGATGGGGGCCTCCAATGACTTTTATAACTTCATCGTGGACTCCTATCATGTGTTCAAACGGGACGATGGCGTGTCCCTGAAGTCGGCCTGGGAGATGTATAAGGTCTACTGCGAGGACGCCAAGGTGCCCTACCCCGTCTCCCGCATGATATTTAAGGAGGAGCTGAAGAACTACTTCCGGTGTTACGAGGAGCGGTTCAGCATGGGGGACGGGTCCCGCGTTCGGAACTATTACAGCGGGTTTCGGACGGAAAAATTTGAGGAACAGGCGCCGGAGGACAAGCCGGTGTCGCCCCCTCACCCCACCATCGACTTTGTGGAGGGGCAGGCTTCGGCGTTTGACAAGGACTGCGCCGACTGCCCCGCCCAGTATGCAGGCGGAGAAGGCACGCCCCGTAACAAATGGGAGCGTGTCCGGACAAAGCTGTCCGCCCTGGACACCAGCAAGCTGCACTACGTCAAGCTCCCGGAAAACCACATCGTCATCGACTTTGATATTCCGGACGAGCAGGGCCAGAAGTCCTTTGAGCGGAATCTGGCCGAGGCGAGCAAGTGGCCGGCCACTTATGCGGAGGTAAGCAAGAGTGGCTGCGGCATCCACCTGCATTATATTTATTCCGGAGACCCGGCGCGGCTCAGCCGGATTTACGACGACCACATCGAGGTCAAGGTCTTTACCGGCAACAGCTCCCTGCGCCGCAAGCTCTCCAAATGCAACAACCTGCCTATCGCTACGATAAGCTCTGGATTACCGTTGAAAGGAGAAAACAATGTGGTAAATTCCAAAGTCATTCAAAGCGAAAAAGGGCTTAGAGTTCAGATCAAGCGAAACCTCAATAAGGAAATTCATCCGGCTACTAAGCCCTCTATCGACTTTATCCACAAGATTCTGACGGACGCCTATGAGAGCGGTATGCCCTACGACGTCACCGATATGCGCAACGCGGTCTTGGCCTTCGCCGCCAACAGCACCAACCAGGCGGAATACTGCATCAAGCTGGTGAATAAGATGCCCTTCAAATCCGCCGAGGATGGGCAGGGGGTGAAAAACGACGAGGCCAAGCTGGTCTTTTATGATGTAGAGGTATTCCCCAATCTGTTCCTGGTGAACTGGAAGATCGAAGGCCCCGGTCAAACCGTGGTCCGGATGATCAACCCCAAGCCCACGGAGATCGAGGAGCTGATGAAGTTCCGTTTGGTGGGGTTCAACTGCCGCCGGTACGACAATCATATTTTGTACGCCCGGCTGATGGGTTACACCAACGAGCAGCTCTACAACCTGTCCCAGAAGATCATCAACAGCGAGAAGAAGGCCCGAAGCGCCAACTGCTTCTTTGGGGAGGCCTATAACGTCTCTTATACGGACGTGTATGACTTCTGCTCGGTCAAGCAGAGCCTGAAGAAATGGGAGATCGAGCTGGGTCTTCATCACCAGGAGCTGGGTCTTCCCTGGGACCAGCCGGTTCCGGAGGAGATGTGGCAGAAGGTCGCGGAATACTGCGACAACGATGTCATTGCTACCGAGGCCGTCTTTAATGCCCGGAAAGCCGACTTTGTGGCCCGGGAGATCCTGGCGGACGTGGCCGGGATGACGGTGAATGACACCACCAACTCCCTCACCACCAGAATTATATTTGGCGGCAACAAGCGCCCCCAGGACCAGTTTAATTATCGAAACATGGGCGACACGACGCAGATCTATGATCCAAACCGGGACCTGCCCTTTACCATGGGAGAACCTGAGTTCGACGAGTTCACCGCCTTTGACAAAAAGGGACGCCCCATCTTCCCCGGATACAAATTCGAGGGCGGGAAGTCCCTCTATCGCGGTGAGGAGGTTGGCGAGGGCGGCTACGTCTATGCCGAGCCGGGTATGTACGGCGACATCGCCCTGCTGGACATTGCCTCCATGCACCCCTCCAGCATCATCGCGGAGGAGCTGTTCGGCCCCGAGTACACCAAGCGGTTCCAGGAGATCAAGGACGCCCGTGTGGAGATCAAACACAAGAACTTTGAGAAGGCCCGGAAGATGCTGAACGGCGCACTGGCCAAGTATCTGACGGATGAGGGTTCGGCGGACGCTCTGGCCCAGGCACTGAAAATCGCCATCAACTCGGTCTATGGCCTGACCTCGGCCAACTTCGAGAATCCCTTCCGGGACAACCGGAACAAAGACAATATCGTCGCCAAGCGCGGAGCCCTGTTTATGGTCAACCTCAAGCACGAGGTCCAGAAACAGGGCTTTACTGTTGCCCATATCAAGACGGACTCCATCAAAATCCCGGACGCAACGCCGGCCATCATCGACTTTGTGATGAAGTACGGTGAGAAGTACGGCTATACCTTTGAGCACGAGGCTACCTACGACCGGATGTGCCTGGTGAACAACGCCGTTTACATCGCCAAGTACGCCACGGCGGAGAAATGCCAGCTGGCTTACGGCTATGTGCCCGGTGATATTCGGAAACACCCCGGCGAATGGAACGCCACCGGCACCCAGTTCCAGATCCCCTACGTGTTCAAGAAGCTGTTCTCCAGGGAAAAGATCGTGTTCGAGGATATGTGCGAGACCAAGTCGGTCACCACCGCACTGTACCTGGATACGAACGAGACCCTGCCGGATGTATCCGAGTATGAGAAAGAGCTTGAAACACTGCGGAAAAAATGGCCGGACAAAGAGGGACAGTACCCCATGGATTATGACGAGGTCGTTGCGGATCTGAAAGCCAAAATCGAACCGGGCCACAATTATATTTTCATCGGCAAGGTTGGCTCCTTTTGTCCTATGAAACCCGGCTGCAACGGCGGTCTGCTGCTGCGGGAGGTCGTGGACAAAAAGACCGGCGAAAAGAGCTATGCCTCTGCTGGCGGGGCCAAGGGCTACCGTTGGCTGGAGTCCGAGATGGTCAAGCATCTGGGTAAGGAAGACGGCATCGACCGGGGGTACTACGATGCCATGGTGGACGCCGCCGTTGCGGATATTTCCCAATACGGAGACTTCGAGTGGTTCGTATCCGACGACCCCTATGTGAAAGCGGACGATGACACGCCACCCTGGTTCGGCCCCGGGGAGCCCTATGGCGATGACGCTACCGCCTTTGATGTGAGGTGAAGACGATGAGCATCGTGCTGATTATATTCTGGTTCGACGTTCTGGCTGCGTTCATTTGCGCCGCCACCGAGCGGTTCTTCCTATGCGGCGTCAATGTCGTGTTGGCGGTTTTGCTGGCTTTCATGGCCATGGTTTATGAGGGACGACTGCTGAACCGCGTCAAGAAGCTGGAAGAGGAAGTCGCATTGCTCCGCAGGGGCACGATTATCTGCGAACACCTTTCCCAAATCAACGATAAATAAAGGAGAGTTTTATTATGGCTAATCCCAGAGTGAATGAGAACCTTGTGATCGAGAACGCCCGCCTGCTCTTCCGGAACTTCTCCGGCAGAGAGAGCAAGTACAACCGCGCCGGACAGCGGAACTTCTGCGTCTACATCGAAGATGCCGCAGACGCCCAGAAGCTGATCGATGACGGCTGGAATGTCCGTGTTCGTCCGCCCCGTGAGGACGGCGAGGAGCCCCGCTATTATATTCAGGTGGCGGTCAGCTTTGAGAACATTCCGCCCACGGTCTACATGATTACCAAGCGCAAGAAGGTAAAGCTGGATGAGGAGTCCATCGACACCCTCGACTTCGCGGAGATCCGCAATGTGGACCTGACCATCCGCCCCTACAACTGGGTGATTCAGGAGGGCACCAAGAACGAGAAGAGCGGCGTTAAGGCCTACCTGCGTTCGCTGTACGTGGTCATCGAAGAGGATGAGTTCGCCGAGAAGTACGCCGGCGACGAGTATCCGGAGGAGTAAGACCAATGTGGGGGCGTCGGTGAATAAGGAGATAGCCGGCGCCCTCTCCTATTTTTGAAAGGAGAAAAACCATGGCAAATGAGGTAAATTGCCGCATGATATTTAAGGAGGGTGTGGAATGAAGCCATTCTGGAAAAATTCCCGGAAGAAGAAAACGAAGAACCCTTCCACGCCTCCCCAGCAGAAACCGAGAACACGGGCAAAACCGAAGTCCATGGAGGAACCGTGGAAACCTCCCATGGCTGTTCCGCCCAAAGCGATGGGGCAAGAAAGAACACCCATCACACAGATGCTGGAATCGGCTCGTCCCGTCCGGAAAGAGTACATTCCAGCCAGGCCGTCGACGCGAAAGAGCGAGTATTATCACGAGTTTCGCTCCAATTTTCAGCAGCTGCTTTCTCCAAAATGTCGCCCGATTGATATTTGGAGGGATTTCATCGTCATGGTGGCCTGCGCAATGTCCAATACCGTGGATAAAGCCCATTATGATGAGCGGGAGAAACGGTATCTGGAAATCATCAACAAATACGAAGAATCTCAGCAGCATATTTTCCCCAAACTCTACGCCGCTGTGGTCCTGGCTCTGGATGAAAACCCGGAACAGGACTTTCTCGGCGAGATGTTTATGGATCTGCACCTCGACTATGAGGAGCTGAAACAGATATTTACGCCATACCACGTGTGCCAACTGATGGCGGACATCACGATGGACGACCTTGTTGAGCAGATTGACAAGCAGGGCTATGTTTCCATCAATGACTGCTGCTGTGGAGCAGGAGCAAATCTAATTGCCGCAATCAATTCCGCCCGACGCAAATTGGAAGATGCGGGCCTGAACTTTCAGAACCACATTCTGATCATCGGGCAGGACATCGAGGAACTGGTGGCGCTAATGTGTTATATTCAGATCTCCCTGCTCGGGGTCGCTGGCTATATCAAGGTCGGAAACGCCCTTACGGAGCCAATGACCCCTGGCGACAGCATGGAAAATTACTGGTTCACGCC
>JAHAEW010000244.1 GCA_018374635.1 Clostridiales bacterium | reverse complement strand
GCTGGAGCTGCTGGAGACGGGGGAGACCCTGAGCGTTGCCACGATGGAGCCCCATGGCGTGAGGGCCGACCGGGCCGCCTTCGACGCGGCGGGGGAGCGTCTGCTGTCCGCCCCGGCGGGGCGGCGCTCCCTGCTGCTGATGGACGAGCTTGGCTTTCTGGAGCGGTGTTCCCCGGTGTTCCAGCGGGCGGTCTTTACCCTGCTGGACGGCCCCGCGCCGGTGCTGGGGGTGCTGCGCCGCCACGAAAAAAGCCCCTTCTGGGGCCCTGTTTCCCGCCGGGCGGATGTCCGGCTGCTCCCGCTGACGGTGGAGAACCGGGCGGAGATCCCTGCCGAGCTGGCCCATTTGCTGGATTGAGGTGAGAGAGGAGGTGCAGGCCCTTGTCCAAAACAGAACACACCGGCGGCCGGGTGCTGCTGGCATTGGGCGTACTGCTGGCGGCGCTGTTTGTCCTCTCCTTCTGCCTGGGGCGGTATGGGGTGGACGCCGGCACCACCTGCCGGATTCTGCTCTCCCCGCTCCTGCCGCTGGAGCCCACGTGGACGGACCATGAGTATACCGCGGTCATGAATATCCGCCTGCCCCGCATCGTTCTGGCCTGCCTGGTGGGGTGCTGCCTGTCCAGCGCCGGGGCGGCCTACCAGGGGGTGTTTCAGAATCCCATGGCCTCCCCGGATGTGCTGGGGGCCTCCTCCGGCGCGTCCTTCGGGGCGGCGCTGGCCATCCTGGCGGGGGTGGGCAATCAGGGCACCACCCTGTCCGCCTTTTTCTGGTCCCTGGCCACGGTGGTGCTGGTCTACCTGGTGGGACAGCGGGCGCCCGGGGACCGGGTGCTCAACCTGGTGCTGGCGGGCATGGTGATCAGCTCCCTGTTCACCGCCGCCACCTCCTACCTCAAGCTGGTGGCCGACCCCACCAACCAGCTCCCGGAGATCACCTACTGGCTCATGGGCAGCCTGTCGGGCACCCGTCTGGCCGATGTGGCCCGCATCGCCCCCGCCATGGCCGCCGGACTGCTCCCCCTGTTTCTCCTGCGCTGGAAGCTCAACTTGCTCACCCTGGGGGATGACGAGGCCAGGGCCATGGGGGTCAACGCCCCCCGGCTGCGTTTTCTGACGGTGGTGTGCGCCACGCTGGTCACCGCCGCCTCCATCGCGGTCAGCGGCATGATCGGCTGGGTGGGACTGGTGGTGCCCCACCTGTGCCGC
>JAHAEW010000243.1 GCA_018374635.1 Clostridiales bacterium | reverse complement strand
TTTTCGGGAATCCTTTTTCCAGTTCTCCATATTCAATCCCCCTTTTCTCTATTATACCAGAAGAACCCCGCCGCTGGCGAGGTTCTTTGACAGACTGAAGCTGCCGGTCTCCTGCGGGAGACCGGCAGCTTTCCTCTGTTCAGCTTTGGACGGAGATCTCGGACGGGTCGGCCTCCTCCGTTGTCCGGTCCAGGAGGCTCCCAAGCTTCTCCCGGAAAAAGCGGGAGATGCCGCCCACAGTGGCCGCCGCTACGATCGTGCCCTCCCGCAGGCCGCTGATGTGCCCCAGACAGAGCACCGATACCACAATGGCCGAGAGCACCATGCTCAGATCAAAGAGGGTCTTAATCGTCCCAAACTCGGCGTGGCTCTTGTAGCTGATGGCCTTGACCACCCCTTCGCAGGGCAGATAGAGCACATCACCCAGCACCTCCAGCGCCACGCCCAGCCCCAGGATCACACAGCCCGCCAGGAGCGGAATCCACCCCATGGGGTAGGCTCCCACCGTCCAATCCCGCATCAGGTAGGTCCAGAGATCGATTCCCGCCGAGAAAATGACCGTGGCTGGCAGCTGGAGAAGCTGAACAGGCCGGAACTCCCGCCCCAAAAGCAGGATCTGGGCCGCCAACGCCGCCAGATTCACCAGCAGCGTAAAGGTCCCCAGCGAGATCCCCGGGATCACAAAGGTCAGGACATAGGCCAGGCTGGAAATGGCACTGGTCCCCAGTCCAGCCTTGGTAATGAGCGCAATGCCCAGGGCAGACAGAACCACCCCTGCCAAAAAGACGCCGTACCGGCAGGCAAGTGCGTGACGCTGCATCGTGCGCCCTCCCCCTTTATTCTAAAAAATATTTTTTATTGCTTATAAAATTTTATCATACCGCAGTAAAAAAAGCAACCCCTCCCCGTCCTCACACCCTGAAATTCTATTTTGTTTACCGGGGCGTTTCCATACACACTTTACGCCTTCTGCGGCATAAGATGGCACAGAAAGGGGGCGGTATGGATCGAAACAGAGCGTTCCCTCCTTTTGGAGGGGCGGCGGGACGTAAAGTGTACCATCCTTTTTCTGCTGTTCGCCGTCCTCGCCCTTCTGCTCTCTCTTCAGACAGTGCTCTGGGAACGGGAGTCTCTGGACACCCAGTTGCAGGGCCGCGCCCCCCTGAAATCCAATCCGCTCCCGCTCACCTGGGGCAGCGCGGCATTGGAGGTGGGAG
>JAHAEW010000242.1 GCA_018374635.1 Clostridiales bacterium | reverse complement strand
GTCGGTGTGGGGACGGGGGATGACGTGCTGCGCCACGATCTCGCCCACCTTCTCGGCGGCGCAGGCGCCGGCGTCCACCGCGGCCTTGACCGCGCCCACATCGCCGCGGACCATGACGGTGACCAGGCCGGAGCCGATCTTCTCATAGCCCATCAGCGTAACGTTGGCGGACTTGGTCATGGCATCGGCCGCCTCGATCGCGCCGACCAGACCTTTTGTCTCGATCATACCCAGAGCTTCACCCATTGTGATAACCTCCTACGAAAATATCAGAAAAATCAGTGCTGCCGTCCCGCTTTTCTGCGCGGTTCAGCGTTTTGCGGACTTCTTCCCCCGCCGTTTGGAGGGTGTTTCTTTCCCCTTTTCAGAGGGGGCTTCCTTCGGAGGCTCCATCGCCTCCGGAGCACCCTCCTCTGCGGGCTGCGCCTCCTCCGAAGGCTCCATCGCCTCCGGAGCACCCTCCTCTGCGGGCTGCGCCTCCTCCGAAGGCTCCGTCGCCTCCGGAGCGCCCTCCTCAGTGGGCTGCGCCTCCTCCGAAGGCTCCATCGCCTCCGAAGCGCCCTCCTCAGTGGGCTGCGCCTCCTCCGAAGGCTCCGTCGCCTCCGAAGCGCCCTCCTCAGTGGGCTGCGCCTCCTCCGAAGGCTCCGTCGCCTCCGAAGCGCCCTCCTCTGCGGGCTGCGCCTCCTCCAGAGACTCCGTCGTCCCCGAAGCCCCCTCCTCTGCGGACTGCACGTCTGCCGGAGACTTCGGCGGCTCCGGCGGATCCGTTGGAGCGGGCGGCGCAGGCGGCTCCGGCGGCTGATCTCCCACCGTGTCGGTGTTGTGGATCAGGCCGGTCAGCCCCATGGACGGCCGCGCGATTACCCGGGTGCTTACCACCCGGCTCACCTTTCCGGCGGCAATCCGCGCGGCGTCCACCGCTGCTTTCACCGCGCCCACATCGCCCAGGATCTTGATGGTGGTCCAGCCTCCGCCTTTGGTAAGCTCATAGCCCACCAGCTCCACATTGGCCGACTTCACCGCCGCATCGGCGGCCTCGATGCCGGCCGCCAGGCCTTGGGTCTCTATGAGTCCCAGGCTTTTTTGCTGCATGCTCTCACCTCCTGTCCAGGGCCTTCAGCGGCAGCTTTTTCACAAGCCGCGCCGCATTGGCCCCCAGCGCCCGCACCGTCTCCATACCGGAATTGGCGGGAATACGGAACAGGGGCTGCTCACGCTC
>JAHAEW010000010.1 GCA_018374635.1 Clostridiales bacterium | reverse complement strand
CGGCCTGCGCCCCGCTTGTAATCTGTCCTCTGATCTCCTGATCTCCGACTCCGCCGACTCGGATGGATGCTATACAGTGATCTACAATCAGGCGCCCACAGCGCCGTCGTCCATCACTGTCCCGAGCGAAGTGCTCGGCGGCGAGAACCTGAGCATCTCGTGGGCGGCCTCCACCGACCCCGACGGCAACCTCTCCGGCTACGTTCTGGAGCGCAAGGTCGGGAGCGGCACATGGGCGCAGATCTACAAGGGATCCTCGCGCAGCTACACCGACGCCATCACCTACGGATGGACGAGCGTGCAGTACCGCGTCAAGGCATACGACGCCGCCGGCGCGGAGAGTGCGTACACCACCAGCGTCACCCGCACCGTCACCAATAACCGACCGCCCGTCATCAGCGGCACGGATGGCGCCCTCGGCAGCTTCAGCACGGCGGCCCCGTCCTACGAGTACACCGTCACCGACGCAGACGGCCATCAGGTCGACGTCGTGGAGATGCTGGACGGCGTCACGCTGCGCAGCTACACCGTGACCCTCGGCCATACCAACACGCTGACGATCGGCTCCGAGGCGTGGCTGAAGGTCGTGAACGGCAGCCACACCCTGAAGATCGTGGCGACCGACGCCAAGAACGCCAGCGTCACCCGCACGCTGACCTTCACCAAGGCCGTCACGTCCGTCGAGTTCGAGCAGACCCTCGCTATGGAGGCCGACGCCATGCCGACCAAGGCCCTCGTCAACATTCAGGGCAATTTCCCGGCCGGCTGCACGCTTCAGGTCTGGATCTGCAACAACGGCAACGACGCGAGCCCGACGTGGGAGGACATCACGCAGAAGGTCAGAGCCGGCCAGAAGCACTACTTCACAAACAAGACCAAGACGGCCGCAGCGTGGGGCGTCAAGGTTAAGGCCAAGCTGCTCCGCGGCTCTGCTACGGAGACCTGCTACATCCAGTCGATCGGAGGTAACTTTGCATGATTAAGCACAGAGCTGACAGCATCAAAGAGCTGAACGAGAAACAGGCCGCAGAGGCCAAGAAGGACAAAACCATCGCCGAGCAGGCTGACACCATCGAGCTGCTGAAGGGCTGCATCATGGAGCTGGCCGACGTGGTCTACGGCGACGGAGGGGAGGTAACAGCATGAGCAAGATCGTCGAGCTGTACGTCAAGGAGCTGACCCGCGAAGGCTCCACCATGACCATCAACGACGTCCCGAAGAAGCTGCGCAAGCAGGTCGAGGACGCCATCGCTGCCATCGAGGCAGCCGCAAACGCTGGCACCGCGAAGGAAGGGGCGAGCGAATGATCGCCCGGGCCCTCGCGTGGCTATTATTAAAAATTGCAGGAAAGGAGGAGCGTGAAATGCTGGTACGTCTTTTTGCAGGCGAGATCATCATGGGCCGCATCACCGAGGACGACGTCCCCGCGAAGCTGAAGGCCCGCGTGCACAAGTATCTCGTCGACATGGGCTACTTCGACGACGTCGAGGAGTAAGCCCAACAACAAGGAGGGCCGCGTCTTGCGGCCCTCCGGCTTTTATGAGGTGACACAATGATCGAAATCAACATCGGCGCGCTCGTCGTCCTGCTGGGGATCCCGACGGCCGTGACCGGCTTCTGCTTCTGGATGCTCGAGCACAGGATCCAGAAGCGCGAGAAGCAAAAGGAGGCCGAGGAGGCCAAACATCAACAAGAGGCAGCGGCCCGAGAGCGTGCCCGTGAAGATCTCCAGATCATCACCATTCAGGGCACGTCGGCAGCCATCGCCCTCGGCGAGGCGACGGCCCGGGCCGTGCAGCGCATCCCCGACGCGCATTGTAATGGGGATATGCACGCAGCCCTCGACTACGCTGCCAAAATCAAGCACGCGCAGAAGGACTTCCTCACCAGTCAGGGGATCCACGCGATCGTCGACTGAGGAGGTGAAGCAGCATGGCCGCAAAGAAGCGCCGGCGCAAGCGGAAAAAGAAGATCGAGGCGAGCAAGAAGCTCGCATACTGGGCGGCCATCGTGGCAAGCCTCAGCGCAGCCACGTCCTACCTGCTCTCAGCCTTCGGGCGCGACCCGGTCAGCGAAGTGACCGGCACGATCTTCACCGCCTGCGTCGGCTATCTAATCACATACGCCGGCAAGAGCCTCGGCGAGAAAATCAGCCGAAACCGCCACAGGCTCGACGCCGACGGCAACCCGCTCCCGGATCCGTCCGGGGACACTCTCAACAATGAGGAGGCACAAGGATGAACACCATCGACATCACCCCCATCGTCAACGCAGCCATCGCCCTGATCGGCGCCGGCGTGAGCGTTTTTCTGATCCCGTGGCTCAAGAGCCAGACCACCGAGGCACAGCGCAAGGAGCTGACCGCGTGGGTAAAGATCGGCGTCGCTGCTGCTGAGCAGCTCTACAAGGGCGCCGGCCGCGGCGAGGAGAAGAAGCAGTACGTCATCGACTTCCTGAAGCAGAAGGGCTTCAAGGTCGACGAGGAAAGCGTCAGCAACGCGATCGAGGCAGCAGTCAAGCAGCTCAACACTGAGGGCCTGACTATCGAATGACGGAGAGGGGCGGGCTCCGGCCCGCCCTTTTTCTTTTTACAGCTAAGGAGGTAAAACTATGAGCAAATGCTACGCATCGGCCGTTCTTGCCATCGCTGCGGCAGAGATCGGCTACCACGAGAAAAAGAGCAACAGCCAGCTCGACAACCCGACCGCCAACGCGGGCAGCGCCAACTATACCAAGTACGCCAGAGACTTCGACGAGAAGTACCCGAAGTGGTACAACGGCAAGAAAAACGGCTTCGCATGGTGCGATATGTTCGTCGACTGGTGTATGCTGACCGCCTTCGGATATGCGGACGCGCTGCGCCTGCTCTGCCAGCCCGAGAGATCCGCGGGCGCCGGCTGCACCTACTCCCTCATGTACTACGAGAAGCAGAGCCGCTATCACGACAAGGATCCCAAGCCCGGCGACCAGATCTTTTTCAGCACCGCGCACTCCAAGAGCAACGTCAGCCACACTGGCCTCGTCGAGAAGGTGGACGGCAGCAAGGTCTACACCATCGAGGGCAACACCTCCGACCAAGTGGCCCGCCGCTCCTACTACCTGAGCGACAGCTACATCGTCGGCTATGGCCGCCCAGCCTACGACGCAGAGCCCGGGAACACCAACACGGGCAGCCAGACGCCGAGCAGCGGTACCATCAGCGAAGTGACCTACACGGTCGTCGCCGGCGACACCCTGAGCAAGATCGCGGCCAAGTACGGGACGACCTACCAGAAGCTCGCAGCATACAACGGGATCACCAACCCGAACATCATCAGAGTCGGCCAGAAGATCAAGATCCCGGGAACCGCAGCCCCCAAGAAAACCAACGCCGAGATCGCCAAGGAGGTCATCGCCGGCAAGTGGGGCAACGGCGCAGACCGCAAGAAGCGCCTCGAGGCCGCCGGCTACGACTACAACGCCATCCAGCAGGCCGTCAACGCAGCACTCGCACGCTGATCCGCAACTTCACAGCACAAAAAACCCGCCCGGAGATCCCGGGCGGGCTTTTCCTGTTTTATAGGGCCCCACACTGCTTCAATATGGCGGCGGCCATTTTGTAAACCTTCGTGCCTCTGTTCGGGCCTGCGAAGTCATAGACATCACGATCCTCCAGAGACTTCAGCAGGGCAGGATCTTCAGCAATCTCAGCCCCGCAACTGCGCAGAAACTCATACACCGAAAGACTACGCGGATCGCTGAACCTTCCACCGCTCTCCTGCCGGTAAACGGCATAAGCATACAACTCGCCCCGAGCGGCTCCGTGCATCTGGCTGACCATATACGAAAGCAGAGCCTTTTCACCGACAAAGCGCGAAAACTTCACCCCGCAGGCGTGCGCATACAACGAAAGGCCGGGATCTGGTGCAGCCTCGTCCTCGTCGGTGATCCTACTGATGATCGCGCTGACGTCCTCCTTGCATACGCCGGCGGGGAGCATGGCCTCGAGTTCGAGCGCGTAGTCCATTTGCCGATCGGTCGGCGGGATCTGCGGCTCCACCTGCACAGTCATGGGCTCAACGAGGCCATCATCCGCAGCCGCAGCTCTGGCGTCAGCCTCGGTCTGTGCCTCATATCGTTTCGTGTTTTTTCTCCCCGTGCTGGAGTTCATACCAGTAACGCAAAAACGCCCATAGTTTACAAAACCGCCGGACGGGCTCACATAGCCGCCGATCTCGGCAAGCGGGAGCTCGCCGCGCGTCCGTTGCTTCACTTCTACGGTCTGAGCGTGGATCGTGGCCGTGATCGCAGGAGCCGGCTCTGGCTCCTTTTTCTTCAGAAAGCTAAACAGCCCCATGCAGTACCTCCTCCTGATGACTTTGTATTTATTAGTGTTTAGTCATCTTTGGCATAATATTACCATGCCAAAACTGGTAAAGTCAATATTGCATAGTCATCTTTAGCGTAAAGGGAGGCGAGGGCTGCGAAGATATACAAACCAGACGGCAGGTGCAACATCTCCGGGGAGAGAGTCAAGGAGGAGCGGCTGCGGGCAAACCTGTCACAGGAACAGCTCGCCTACAAGCTCCAGATCATCGGGCTGGACGTCACGCAGAAGGTCATCAGCCGGATTGAAAACGGCAGCAGAGTCGTCGCTGACTACGAGCTGGACTATCTGGCGACCGCTCTCGGCACCACCATCAACCACCTGCTCGGGAAAGAATGAGAAAACCGCACGGCAGCGACGCCGTGCGGCTTTTTTTGTGGAAAAACGCGGGAAAATGTTGAAAATCTGCCGAATTATGCTTGACATTATAGAGCAAATGCTCTATAATATAATCACAGGCAAGGGATAGCCGAGTACAGAAAGAAAGGAGAACAAAACCGCGGAAAGGAGGCAAAGCCGTGGATGCTGAGCAGATGAAAAAACTGCTCGAGCTACTGGAACAGGCTCTAAAGTGTGAACAGGTTGCCACCATTACGATCACAATAAAGCCGAACCAAAAGCCCAAGCAGTAAGGTCGAAGGACGGCGGGAAAAATCCCGCCCGCCGTTCCTTTTCATTATAACCACGAAACCACGGCAAAGTCAAGCGGGAGGAACAACATGGACATCTCGATCAAAGTGACCTACAAAAGCGAGGGGCTGCAAAAGCTCCGCAAGGCTGCCGGCCTGTCTCAGTCTCAGCTCGCCGATCTGGCCGGGATCAAGGTGCAGGTGCTCCAGCAGTACGAGCGCGGTGCCCGGGACATCAACGGCGCGAAGCTGCCGACGCTGCTGAAGATCTGCAACGCGCTGGAGTGCAGGCTGGCTGACATCATCACAGACGAGGAGACGCTCGAGCTCCTGAAAAAGTACGAGGAACACTGACACACAGAAGGGGCGGCCGGCGGGCCGCCCCTTTTCTTTTATCACGGAGGGGAACACAATGGGACAGCACTGGAGCCATCTGACGCCGACCAAGCGCATCCAGCTCGACGCCTTCATCCGCGCAGGAATGAAGCCGACGGACATCGCCAAGGAGCTCGGCGTCCATCATACGACCATCTACCGGGAGCTGAAGCGGTGCACCTATGAGCACCTCAACAGCGACTACACCACCGAGACCAGATACAACCCCGAAGGCGCACAGGCCCGCTATGAGGCCAACCTCCGCGCCAAGGGGCCGGAGCTGAAGATCGGCAACGACTACGAGCTGGCCGACTACCTGATCGCCAAGATCCGCGACGAGAAGTACAGCCCGGAGGCCGCGATCGGTGAGGCCGAGGTCAAGGGCTGGCCCTTCAAGACCCACATCTGCGCGAGTACCGCCTACAACTACATCCGCGGCGAGATCTTCGGCGACGAGCTGACCGTCTCCATGCTGCCGCAGCACGGCAAGCGCCACCAGCCGGAGCGCCCGGCCGGATCCATGCCCCGCAAGCCCGCCGGCCGGAGTATCGAGGAGCGGCCCGAGCACATCAACGACCGCAGCACCTTCGGACACTGGGAGATGGACAGCGTCGAAAGCTGCCAAGGAGTCAGCAACACCTACATCGTGATGACCGAGCGGAAAACGCGCTGGGAGCTCATTATACCGTCGCCGGACAAGACGGCCGCCAGCGTCGTCGCTGCGATTGACGGGCTCGAGGCCAAGTACGGCGACCTGTTCCCGAAGGTATTCAGATCCATCACCTGCGACAATGGCTGCGAGTTTGCCGACGCCGCCGGGATCGAACGAAGCGCCAGCGGCAAGGGCACCCGCACCGAGGTCTACTACTGCCACCCCTACCGGCCGAGCGAGCGCGGATCCAATGAGAACCAGAACGGCCTCATACGTCGGCACCTGCCGAAGGGCACCGACCTGAGCACGGTCTCCTATGAGGAGACCAAGCGGATCGAGGCATGGCTCAACAACTACCCGCGGAAAATGTTCGGTTATCTGTGCTCCGAGCAGCTTTTCCGCGAGGAAATGGCCCTCATTCTGGCCTCGTAAAATTATTTTTGCTTTTTTGTGCATTTACTCTTGACAAACGGCAATATATTCTGTTTTCCCTCCATTTTTACGTGCAGGGGTTCCGGAGTGCGCCTTTCTGCCGGGGGAGCAGCCCCAGGGTCAGCGCGCACAGGGCGGTGCGCTGGCGGATGGAGGGGATGGACACCCGCTCCCGGGTGGTGTGGATGTCCTCAGCCAGGGCGGAGAGGGCGTCCACCGTGGGCACCCCAAAGGTGCTCAGATACGCCGCGTCGGTGGCGGAGGGGTCGCTGATCTCCCGTGGGAGGAGGCCCAGGAGGCGGCACGGCTCCTCCAGAAGCGTCCAGGCCCGGTGGTTGGCCTCTCCCGGCTCCATGGCGGGGAAGAGGGTGCGGTACTCCACCGCCACCCGGCATCCCTCCACCGTGACCTGTCCCGCCATGGCGTCCAGCTTTTCCTGGATGGCGGCAAAATCCCGGTTCTCCGGAATGCCCGCGCAGCAGAACTCTCCCCGGGCCTCTCCCGCCACCACGCCGTTGGGGCGGCCGCCCGAGATGGGGGCCACATTGAAATAGATCCCCCGCTCCAGGTCGTTGAACCCATAGAGCCGGATGATCTGATGGGCCAGCTCCAGCACGGCGCTGCGCCCCTCCAGATAGGCCTTTCCGGCGTGGGCCTCCCGGCCCTCCACCTGGATGGAGCCCAGGAGCACGCCCCGGCGGCCGGTGACAAAGCAGGGCCGTCCCTCCCGCTCCCGGCCGCCCTCAAAGACCAGTGCGCAGTCGGCTCCCGCCGTCTCCCGGCGGTAGAGCTCCCGGCCGGACTGAGAGCCGGTCTCCTCGTCGCAGGTAAAGAGGTACGTCAGCTCCCAGGGCGGGAGGAGACCCGCCTTTTGCAGGATCAGGGCGCCGAACAGGGAGATGAGCACGCCGCTCTTGCAGTCTCCCGCGCCCAGGCCCCAGGCCCAGTCTCCCTCCACACGGAAGGGGTGGGCCGCCGCCGCGCCCGGGCCGAACACCGTGTCCAGGTGGGCCGCCAGAAGGGCACGGCCCTGGACCGCTCCCTCCGGCCGCACACGGGCCACCAGATGCTTTCCAAGGCCGGGGGCCGGGACCTCCTCGGTCTGCGCGCCCAGCTCCTCCAGCAGGGGACGCAGGAGCTGCCGCACCGCCTCGTTCCCCGCCTCCAGTCCGGTGCCGCTGTCCCGGGCGCACAGTTCGCCCAGGAGGGCCAGCTGCCGGGGGAGGACCTCCTCCGCCCCGGTCCGGGCCAGACGGAGAAGGGCTTGCTTTTCCCGCTCGTCCATGGCCGCTCCTATTCGCCCAGGAGGTCCACCATGACCTCCGCCGGATCAAAGCCCTCCTGGATCATGCCCACCGACCGGAGCCAGTCGATGTTCTCCCGCCAGACCGCCTCGTCCTGGGAGAGGAAAGCGCCGCCCTCCCGGTCCATCAGGGGCAGGAGCACCTCAAAGCTCTTGCGCTCCACCGACTCGGTGAGGGGGAAATTCTCCTCGTCCTGATTGGCCAGCAGCAGCCGGAGGGCCTCCTCCGGATCGGCCTGCATATCGGCAAAGCCCTTCTCGCAGGCCCGCAGGAAGCGGGTGTAGGTGTCCCGCTTTTCCTCCAGCTGCTTCTCACCCGTGACCAGCATGAGGGCGTAGTAGTTGGGCACCCCGTAGTCGGTGACCTTCATCACGTCCATGGGGAAGCCCTGCTCCTCCAGGGCGGGGATCTCATGGTTGAGGAAGCATCCATAGGTGGCGTCCACGTTGCCGGTGGTCATGGCGCTCATCAGATCAAAGCCCACGTCGATCATCTCCACGTCCTCCAGGGAGGCCCCCACACCCTGGAGCATCTGCTCCACCGCCACCTCGCCGAAGCGGGTGCCCGAGTAGCCGATGGTCTTGCCCACCAGATCGGAGGCGCTGTGGATGCCCCTCTCCGCCAGGGAGCAGACCACGGCCACCGGCTCCTGCACCACTGCGCCCAGCACCTTCACGGGCACATCCTCGTTGGCCTTTGCAATGATGGTGTCTTCCTGGTAGTAAAAACCGATGTCGGCCTTGCCCGCCGCCGTCATGGTGAGGGGGTCGCTGGTGTTGGAGGGGAAGAGGATGTTTACCTGCAAGCCCTCCTGGGCAAAATATCCCTTTTCCTCCGCCTCGTAGAGGAAGGCGTGGACTGCGTTGGGGTACCAGTCCAGCACCACATCCACAGTCTCCAGTTCTTCCCCGCCGGCAGAGGGGGCGGGAGTCTCTCCCGGGGCCCCGCAGCCCGCGCCGCTCCACAGCAGCAGGGCGCTCAGGCCCAGGGCCAGTTTGCGTCGTCTCATGGTTCCATTTCCTTTCTGTGTCTCAGGATTCGCCCCGCCAGCGGACGATCTTCTTTTCCAGCAGAGCCACCACCCCCACCGCCAGCATGGCGGCCAGGGAGAGCAGCACGATGGGGGCAAAGACCCCTGCGCCGTTGAGCTGGGTCATCATCCGCCGGGAGAAATAGCCCAGCCCGCTCTTGGCTCCCAGCCACTCGCCGATGGCCGCGCCGATAACGCTCATGGGCACGGCCATCTTCACTGCGGAGAAGAAGTAGGGCAGGGCACAGGGCACCTTGATGCGCAGAAAGATATCCCGCCGGGTGGCCCCGTAGGTGAGGAGAAGCTCGGCCATCTCGGTCTGGGCCGAGCGCAGGCCGTCATACACCGTGATGGTGATAGGGAAAAAGGTGATGAGCACGGTCACCAGCACCTTGCTCCAGATCCCATACCCAAACCACAGCACGAAGAGGGGGGCAATGGCGGTGGTGGGGATGGTCTGGGAGATCACCACCAGGGGATAGAGCATCCGGCGCACCAGGGCGCTGGCGTCCATGGCCACCGCCAGAGCCAGGCCCAGCACCAGGGAAATGGCAAGTCCGATGGCGGTCACTCCCATGGTGGCGGGCAGATGGACCGTAAAGAGGGGGCCCCGCAGCTCCCACAGCGTCTGGAGGATCTGAACGGGAGAGGGGAGGATATAGGCCGCATCCAGTCCCATGGCCCCCGCCTGCCACAGCAACAGCAGGGCAAAGAGAAAGATCAGGGCCGGAAGATTGGTCCTGCACGCACGTTTCATACCGCCACCTGCTTTCTCAGCAGCGCAATGAGCTGCTCTTTCAGCTCCACCATGGCCGGGTCCTTCAGGCAGGACCGGTCCCGGGGATCGGAGGCGGGCACCGGGATCTCGGTCAGGGCACGGATGGGGGTGGACTCCACCACCAGCACACTCTGGGAGAGAAAGAGGGCCTCCTCCACATCGTGGGTAATAAAGAGGATGGTCTTGCGGCGCCGCCGCCACTGGTCCAGGAGCCACTCCTGCATGGAGATGCGGGTGAGAAAATCCAGAGCCGAGAAGGGCTCGTCCAGAAGGAGGAGGTCGCTGCCCGTGAGCATAGTGCGGGCAAAGGCGGCCCGCTGCCGCATCCCCCCGGAGAGCTCCTGGGGCATCTTATCCCCGCAGCCGGGCAGGCCCACATCGGCCAGTGCCTCCTCCGCCCTCTCCCGCCGCTCCTTCCGGCTGTACCCGCCCTGGATCTCCAGAGGAAGGGCTACATTCTCCCCCACGCTCCGCCAGGGGAAGAGCAGGTCCTTCTGGGGCATATAGCCGCAGTAGCCCTTGCGTCCGGCAATGGGCATGCCGTCTACCCGGATGGTCCCACCCTTGGGGGCAAGCAGACCGTTGGTCATACGGAAAATGGTGCTCTTTCCGCAGCCGCTGGCCCCGATGATGCAGTGGAAAGAACCGGGCTCCACCTGAAAGGAGAGGCGGTCGATGATGTCAAAATCCTCGCTGGGGTACTGGTAGGAGACCTCCTCAAAGGCCAGCGCGCTCATGCTTCCAGTTTCCATGCCATCTCCCAGAAGCCCAGCTCATACCGGCTGCACGCCACAAAGATCTCCTCCAGCCGGCGGTACTCCTCCTCACTGCACCCTGCTGCCAGGGCGTCCATCCGCTCCACCAGGGCGCGGTTGGTCTCCTGATACTCCTCCGAGGAATAACCCTGGACCCACTCACCGTAGAAGGGGTGCTCCAGCGCGCCGGGCCGTGCGGCCAGACGTGTTCCGATCTCCGCATAGCTCCAGGAGCAGGCCAGAATGGCGGCCACGATCTCTGCCGGACCGCCCGCGGCGGCAGCCGAGAGCATGTAATTGGTGTAGGAGAGGTTGGGCAGGGCGGGACGCACCGCGAAGACCTGCTCCTCCGTAATGCCCAGGCGGGCCATGTAGGCCCGGTGGATCTTCATCTCGCCCCCCAGGATGGCATCCACATTGGCCGAGAAGAAGCGCATCAGCTCGGGGCTGCGGGCCTTTACCACGCCCCAGGCAAAGACGCGGGCGTAATCAAAGAGGTACAGATAGTCCTGGAGCAGGAAGTAGCGGAATTTTTCCACCTCCAGGGTGCCGTCCCCAATCCCGGTGACAAAGGGATGGGCATGGCAGGCCTCCCAAATGGGTCGGGCGGCCTCATAAAGACGCTGGGTCACAGTCATAGAACGCAGTTCCTCCAATCGGTGATGGTCTCATGGGCGAGGGCGCACACCTGGGGCCAGTCCCCGGCGTAGGCCTCCTCGGCCACGCCCACCACGTAAAATCCCGCCTCCCGGGCGGTGCGTACGGCGTAGAGCGCATCCTCAAAGACGGCAATCTCACCCGGCGCCGCCCCCAGACGGCGGGCGGCCTCCAGATAGATGTCCGGTCGGGACTTGCCTACTCCCAGGGTCTCGCAGCTGAGGAGGAAGTCAAAGCATCCGTCCACCTCCAGCCGCTCCAGGCAGGCGTGGGAGAGGGGCTCAGCCGTGGCGGTGGCCACACAGAGGCGGACCCCCCGGTCCCGGAGTCCCTCCAGATATGCCTTCACGCCCCCCTTGGGTGGGATGTCCCGGCGGTAGTGGTCCTCCATGACGGCGTGCATCTCCTCCACAATGGCCGCAGGCGGGCCCGGGATGTGGAAGGTCTCCATAAAATAGGCGGCCGACTCCAGCATGGTCATGGGGCCGATGGGGGCCAGCTGCTCCGCCGTGGGAGATACGCCCCGCTGTTCCAGATAATCCCGGCCCAATCGCCGCCAGTATCCCATGGAGTCCACCAGGGTGCCGTCCATGTCGAAAATGCAAAAGCCCTTATCCATGGGCCGCCACCAGCTCCTCGGCCAGGGTGCGCAGATGGGCGGTGGCCGCGCCGGGATCGGGCTGGGCAAAGATGGCGGAGACCACGGCCACGCCGTCCACCCCGCTCCCCTGGAGCTGGAGGAGGTTGTCCGCGCTGATGCCGCCGATGGCCACCACGGGGATGTCCACCGCGTCGCAGATGGCCCGCAGCGCCTCCACCGTCAGGCTCTTGGCGTCCTTCTTGGTGGTGGTACCGAAGACCGCGCCCACGCCGATGTAGTCGGCCCCCGCCTGCTGGGCGGCCAGGGCGGTCTCCACCGTGTTGGCCGAGATGCCCAGGATCTTATCCGGACCGATCATGGCGCGCACATCCTTGCCTACGATGTCGCTCTGGCCCACATGGACGCCGTCAGCGTCGCACTCTAGGGCCACTTCAATGGAGTCGTTGACCACAAAGGGCACGTGATAGCGCCCCGCCTGCTCTTTGAGGATCTCGGCCTCAGCCAGAAAGGCGTCGTGGTCCATTCCCTTTTCCCGGACCTGAAGGAAGGTGGCGCCGCTGCGCAGCACCTCCTCGGTCACCTCGGGGAGGGTGCGCTCCCCCAGCCAGCTCCGGTCGGTCACGGCATAGAGCAGCATGGCGCTGCGGATCTCATCCCTGGTAAATTTCATAGCGTACTCCTTCTCTCAGTTCGTCCTCGGTCAGATTGAACACCGCGTCGATCAGGTCGGTGCGGAAGGTGGCGTTCCCGGTGCCGTATCGCACCCGCCGCTCCTCGGCCCGCTCCCCCGCCAGGTCCACGGCGGCCACGGCGGCGGCCGCCGCCGCCAGGGGGCGCTCCGGATTGGCCCCGCAGAAGGCCCCCAGCAGGGCGGTGAGCATACACCCGGCGCCTGTCACCCGGCTCATGGTGGGCACGCCGCCCCGGATCAAAACGGTCTGCGTCCCGTCGGACAGGATGTCCACCTGGCCCGAGAGGGCGGTCACCGCCCCCGTAGACTTCGCCAGACGGCGGCACAGCTCCACGCCCCGGGAGAGATTCTCCTCGGTGACCGCGTCGCCGGCCGACACATCCACGCCGCTCCCGCCCTCTGCGCCCAGGGCCAGGGCGCGGATCTCGGAGGCATTGCCCCGGATCACGGTGAAGCGCAGCTCGGCGAGGAGGCGGCGGCAGGCCTCCCGCCGCAGGGAGGTGACCCCCGCCGCCACCGGGTCCAGTACCACCGGGATGCCCAGCTGGTTGGCCCGCTTTCCGGCCAGGAGCATGGCCTCCACATCCCCAATGGCCCCCAGGTTCAGCACCAGAGCCTGGACGCCCGCCACGGCCTCCTCCACCTCACGGATGTCATGGGCCATGGTGGGGGAGGCCCCGGCGGCCAGCAGGATATTGGCGCAGTCGTTGACAGTCACAAAATTGGTAATACACTGGACCAGGGGGGCGCGCTCCCGCACCGCCCCCAGGCAGGAGGCAAGTTCCGTCCGCTCCATGGCCCACCTCAGCGCTTGAGCTGCTCCAGCATCCGGTCCAGCGCGCCGGAACGCTTGAGGAGCAGGATAACGGCGCAGCCCATCAGGCCGCCCACCGCGGAGGAGGGCAGATAAGCCGGGATGTAGAAGAAGGGGGACTGGGCGTCCAGCCCATAGAACTGCTTCATCAGGGGATAGGCCACCATGGCGCTGATAAAGCCGGTGCCGATGACCTCACCCACATAGCCCAGCCACAGCTTCCGGGTCTTCTGATAGAGCAGGCCGGAGAGGAACGCGCCGAACACGGCTCCCACCACCGCCTGGATGGTCCGTCCGGTGAGCATCCGCAGCAGCCCCGTAAGCAGGGCCGCCGCAAAGCCGTACCAGGGGCCCAGGAATACCGCGCCCAGGATATTGCAGAAGTGCTGGAAGGGCGCCATGGAGGGAAAGTAGACAAAGGTGGAGAGGACGAACCCCAGCCCCGCCAGCATGGCGGCCAGCACCATCCGGCGCACGGAAAGGCTGTTGGAGCGGGTCATGGTGTGGGTATCCGCAGTCAGTTTCATTTCCGTCTCCTCCTCAGCGATTCTGGTACTTGCCCGTCTTGTCGTCGATGGTCCACACGCCGTCGGGCTTATAGCTGATCTTCACATAGCTCATCACGCTGGGGGCGCCGGCCCGCACACAGATGCGGCAGCACTCCTTGACGATGTCGAGAAGTTCTTCCAGATCGCCCTCCAGCGTGGTCTCGAAGGGTCCCACCACATAGTGCAGCCCCGTGGAGGCCAGATGGGCGATGACCTCGTCCACGATCCGCCGGGTTTCCTCCTGCTCCATCACCTTGGGCAGGACCTGAATGGCAATGCTCGCGTTCATTGTACGCTTCCTCCTTCCGCAATGGCGTAGTTATGCTGGAGCGGACCGCTGCCCCGTCCCAGATCCAGCCGGGCCTCCATGGCGGCGGTAATGTAGGCCTTGCCCTTGCGCACCGCCCCGGGCAGCTCCTCGCCCAGAGCCAGGAAGGAGGCGATGGCGGAGGAGAGGGTGCAGCCTGAACCGTGGTTGTTGGGATTATCCACCCGGGGGGAGCGGAACCAGATGGCCTCGCCCTTCCACCAGAGGAGATCGTCCGCCGTGTCGCTCCGGTGTCCCCCCTTGACCAGCACGCCCCCGGGAAGGCGCTCCCCGATGGCGCGGGCGGCCCGGAGCATATCCGCCTCACTCTCCACCGCAAAGCCGCAAAGCCGCTGAGCCTCGGGGAGATTGGGCGTAATCACCGCCGCCAGGGGGAAGAGCTCCTCCATCAGCGCGATAAGGGCGGTGTCCTGCATGAGAGCGCTGCCGCTGGTGGCCACCATCACCGGGTCCACCACAACGCGCTCTGCCCGGTATTCCCGCAGCTTGGCGGCAATGACCCGGATGATGTCGGCGTTGGAGACCATGCCGATCTTTACCGCGTCGGGCCGGATGTCCTCAAACACGCAGTCCAGCTGTGCGCCCACAAAGGCGGGGGCGGCCTCCAACACCTCCCGCACGCCGGTGGTGTTCTGGGCCGTCAGGGCGGTGATGGCGCTCATGCCGTATACCCCCAGGCAGGTCATGGTCTTCAGGTCGGCCTGGATCCCCGCGCCGCCGCTGGAATCGCTGCCCGCAATGGTCAAAACTCGCCTCATCTGCTTACCTCTCCTTTTCTCGTTTGCATTTTCTGTGGGGGCAGACCCAAAAAGGCGGGATGCCCCAACTGGGACATCCCGCCTCAAGCGTTTCTCTATCCTCCTCCGCACGGAGAAGAACCGCACGAAGTCTGTGCCGCGTCCCTACGTTGGCATTACCCACATCAGGTAAGGTCGAGGGACCCGCCCCTCCTCTCAGCCCCCTCGCGGGAGCTCCCTTGCGTGTTTTATTGTAGGACCAATCAAACCTTCTGTCAATCCCCATTTCCCGAAATGCAGGCGATCAGCCCTTGGGCGCAAACTTATCCCAGTAGCCCATAAAGAAGATGATGAGCACGATCACGGGGAGGATAAAGGTAAAGTAAAAGCGCAGCTTTCCCGGGAAGCGGGCGCCCTCCCCCTGGTTGGCCTCCCGCAGGAAGTTCTCATAGCCCCAGCCGTGCTTCTCGGAGGCACAGCAGAAGAGCAGGTAGACCACCGAACCCAGAGGCAGCAGATTGTTGCTGACCAGGAAATCCTCCAGGTCCATGATCCCCATGCCCAGTACCTTTACGCCGCTCCACAGGTTGTTGCCCAGCAGGCAGGGGAGGCTCAACAGGAAGATGAGCACCAGGTTGGCCAGCACCGCCTTGCGCCTGGAGATCTTCCACTTGTCCATCCAGCAGGCCAGAATGTTCTCAAAGACTGCCGTCACTGTGGAGAGGGCGGCAAAGAAGAGGAACACAAAGAACATGGCCCCCCACACCCGGCCGCCAGGCATGGCGTTAAAGACATTGGGCAGGGTGACAAAGATCAGGTTGGGACCCGCATCGGGCTGCACCCCAAAGGCAAAGGCCGAGGGGAAGATGATCAGGCCCGAAATGAAGGCCACGCAGGTATCCAGGATGCCCACGCTGATGGCCTCGCCGAACAGGCGGCGCTCCTTGCCAATGTAGCTGCCGAAGATGGCCATGGCGCCGATGCCCAGGCTCAGGGTAAAGAAGGCCTGCCCCATCGCGTCATAAATGGCCCGGAAGAGGCGGAAGTTTCCCTCGCCGTCATACATCAGGTTGTGGAAATTGGGCACCAGGTAGAACTTCAGGCCCTCCATTGCCCCGGGCAGGGTGACGGCGCGCACCGCCAGCACCGCCAGCAGCGCCAGCAGGCAGAGCATCATGGCCTTGTTGATTTTCTCCACGCCGTTTTGCAGTCCCCGGCTGCACACCAGCATGCCCAGCACCACCACAACGGCCATAAAAAGCAGCTGGACGCCGGGCGTGGCCACCATCTGCCCATAGGCATCCGCCACACCGGCGGTATCCAGGCCCTCAAAGCGGCCCAGCACCATCTTGCAGAAATACAGCAGGAGCCAGCCGGCAATGGTGGTATAGAACATCATGAGCAGATAGTTGCCCGCCATGCCGAACCAGCCGTACCAGTGCCACTTGCTCCCCTCGGGCTCCAGCTGCTGGAAGGAGACGAGCACACTCTTCCGGCTGGCCCGTCCCACCGCGAACTCCATCGCCATGATGGGCAGACCCATCACCACCAGGAAGGCCAGGTAAATCAGCACGAAGGCCGCCCCGCCATACTGTCCTACAATATAGGGGAAGCGCCACACATTTCCCAGACCAATCGCACATCCCGCTGAGATGAGCACAAAGCCCAGCCGGGACGCAAAGGTCTCTCTCTCTTTCACATCCAGTTCCTCCTTGCCTCTTTTGGGCACAGCGCCCACACATGTGTTGACATTTTACCCGTTTTCCCATCAACTGTCAATCCAGCTTCTTCCCCTTTGCATGCCCTGTTTTTATAAAAAATACCAGAGGCCGGATCGTAGATCCGGCCTCTGGTATCCATGCTTATGCGATCCAATCCAGAACCACATCTCGCAGGGTGGAAGGAGTTACTATGTTGCGCAGCAGAAGTTCCATTAATTCATCAATGCGGGAAACGCTTACGGTGATATGGGGGATCTGTGCTCCCCCACTTCCATCCGCAGCCGCAATCTTTACGCCGTAGCTTTCACAGGCGAACCCATCACTCACACACATTTGGTCCACCAAGATGTAATAGTCGAAGCAGTACTTTTGACCGTCCTCATCCTCCTCAGTGCGCTGCCCGACGTATAATTCCCTCATCTTGCGCCTTCCCCTCCTTATATCAGATCACTTCCAATGCAACATAATTCCATTATATTGTATTTCATACGGCTCGGAAAGAAAAATCGTTCGCAATTTTCCAGGCGAAGTGTCATTTTTCCACACATTTCTTCCAATTCCATCGCCGTCAATCGTGATATTTGTCAGATCGTGCCGCTTTTTAGGGGACTTCGTCGCACGCTTTTCCTTTTTTGGATGCAAAAATCCCGCCGGGCGCCCAAAGAAACCGGGCCCGGCGGGCTGCTGCATGTTACGCTTTTCCGCTCAGCCGTTCATCCACACACTTGATGAGTTCCAGTACGCTGGCATACTCCTGCCGCGGCGTCCCGTCCAGCCAGTCCAGAAAGCCCTGCCAGGTGGTATTCCGCCGGGTGATGACATACAGCTGAACCGTGGCCCGCTCGCCCCGGGCGGCCTCCACCTCTTCCCGGGACATGCCGCTGTTCAGATCTTTTGCGGCCAGAGCGGCGCTCCCCTCTCCCCGTTCGGGGCAGAAGGTCCGGGTGCGCTCAAAAGCCTGGGGAAAATTCTGGGCGTCCAGCACTTCCTCCAATTGGAGCAGAAGCCCGCCGATGTCCGAAAAGGAAAACGGGCGCAGCAGGCGGCGGCTCACGGCCCGTCCGCAGATACGCCCGTCCGTGACCTGATCCACACAGATCCGGACGGCTGCGTCATAGTGGTTCATATTTGCCGGCATAGCTTCTCCTCCTCACCGCACCGCGGCAAGCCGTTTTTGCATCCATTCGCTGTTGATGCTGTGGCGCACGGCCTCCTCGTGGGTAATACGTCCATCCTGCGCCAGGCGCAGCAAGCTCTGGTCCATGGAGATCATGCCCTCTGCCGCGCTTTGGGAGATCACATTATCGATCTGATGGGCCTTGGACTCCCGGATCATATTGCGGATGGCGCTGTTGACCACCATCACCTCAAAGGCCGGGGTCAGGCCTCCGTCCACCGTGGGTACCAGCTGCTGGGAGACCACCCCTTCCAGCACCATGGACAGCTGGGTGCGAATCTGCCGCTGCTGCTCCGGCGGGAAGGAGTCCACGATCCGGTCGATCGTGCTGGACGCCCCCACCGTATGCAGGGTCGAGATGACCAGGTGTCCCGTCTCGGCGGCCGTAACGGCGGCCCGGACGGTGTCGGCGTCCCGCATCTCCCCCAGGAGGATGATGTCGGGGGCCTCCCGCAGGGCGGCCCGCAGCGCGGCGTCGTAGGAGGCGGTATCGGTGGACAGCTCCCGCTGGGTCACCACGCTCTCCTTGTGCTGGTGGAGGTATTCGATCGGGTCTTCAATGGTGATGATGTGGCTGTTGCGGGTGGAGTTGACCGCGTCCACCAGACAGGCCAGCGTGGTGGTCTTTCCGCTGCCCGCCGGACCGGTGAAGAGCACCATCCCCCGGGTGCAGCGGGAAAAGGCCATCACATTATCCGGGATGCCCATGGTCTCACGGTCGGGCAGCGCAAAGGAGACCACCCGGATCACCAGTCCCAGGGAACCGCGCTGCTTGAGGGCGTTGACCCGGAAGCGGGAGAGTCCCCGCACGGCAAAGGAAAAGTCATCGTCCCCCGCCTCCATCAGGCGCTTCATGTCCCGCTCTCCCGCCAGGTGGTAGAGCTCTTCCACCAGGGCCTGAATATCCGGCGGGAGGAGGCGCTCCCCCTCCCGCCGGATAAGGCCGTGGATCTTATAGGCCGCCGGCATGCCGGCAATGATAAGAATATCTGAGGCGGAGCGGGCCACGGCCCCCTCCAGGATCTCCAGAATGGTCATGCTGTTTCCTTCTTTCAGCAGGCGGGGCCGGCTCACTCGCCCAGGCCGCCGTCCCACAGGTTCCACTGGTCTTGGATCTCACTCTCGTCGGGCCCGCCGGCCACTACTTCCCAGTGTTCAATGGCAACGCCGCCCTCCACCGCGCCCGACGGAATGCGTCCCAGCGCGATGTGAAGAGACTGATTCCCCTCCATGGGGATCCACTCGTCCAGCTCCGTCTTCTCCCCGGAGGCAAAGGCGGCATACCGCTGGGCCGCCTCCCGGTCGGCGGCATAGTAGGACTGCACCGTCTCTGCATTGATCTCCGAGAGGGCCAGGTCCGCCTTCGCCGTCGTCAGGGTCAGCGCCGCAAAAATGGACAGGGTGAGCACCAGCAGCACCGTAATGATGGTGATGATCCCCACCCCGAAGGGAGATTCCTGCCGTCTATCCAAGGTAGGTCACCCCCTCCAGCGCATAGATCCGGACATCGTCTTGATAGATGGCGATATCCAACTCGTTCCCACGAATGCCGCACAGGGCGCTGAGCCCACTGTCATCCTCGCTGCGGCGCGCGGGCTCCTTCCCGGTCGCTTTCCACTCCTCCGCGATGGATTGGGCCAGATAGACCGCCTGGGTGAGCCGCGTGCTCTCCCGGCTGATACGGCGGGCATGGACCAGAAGGCCCACGCAGACCGCCGCGCACAGCGCGAAGATCAGGAGATTGCACACCAGCTCGATGAGAAAGAGGTTGGCTTTTTTCGGTCCGTAACTCATCCCAACACCTCCCCGCCGGGTACCGTGTTCACGCCCATCCGGGACGTGACGCTGGCGGAACAGACCTCGCCATCCTCCGCCGTCACGGTGATGGTGAGAAGATCTCCCTCCAGCGTCAGCTCCATACGATCCAGAGGCAGAATGGCTACGCCGTCCTCGGCCTTCATGCCGCTGTCCTTCTCGGCGTAGAGCTCCCGCAGCTGTCCGTCATAGACATAGAGGACCGTGTGGTAGCCGGTCTCGCCGGAATCGGTCAGCTCCAGGGCGGGCTGCTCCTCAAAGGAACCCACCCCCACGCGCCAGGACCGGCGGACCTGATTGACCAGATAGGACAGCGCCGTGCGCTCTGCCTCATTTTTGTCGGAGACCGCCACCACATCCCGGTAGACTCCGCTGCCCAGCAGGGTGACCCCCATGGCCAGGATAAAAAAGAGGGCGCACAGTACCACGACCAGAGTGGAACGCAGTCCGCGCCCTTCGCTTGAGAGTTTCATTGCCGGTCACGCTCCTTCCAAAATGGGCCGCCCGATCATTCCAGAACAGGCTCCCCCTGCTCTGCCGCGGGCAAAACCGTGATGTCGGGCATCAGGTTGGAGGCGATGTACTGATAGTCCACAAAGATCCGGCTCTCATCAATGGACACGCCGTAGCGCTCCTCCAGATCGGCCAGACTGGCCGGGTAGCTCCCCTCCAGCGCATAGCACTGGACCGCCGCGCGCCGGACGGCGCGTTCCGTCATGGCCAGGCTCTCCTGGTCCGCCTTTCCGCCCAGTCCTCCCGCCGCGGCAAAGAGAACTACGGGCAGCACAGCGACCAGCAGCGCCAGGGGCAGGACCCGGCGCAGGGTATGTCTGGGCTGGAACAAAAAAACACCTCCCAAAACCGGTCTCTATCAGCCGCCGATGGCGGAGAGCACCCCCAGCAGGGGCAGCATCACGGACAGGAGCACCAGCCCCACCGCCAGACAGAGGATGATGACCAGGGCATATTCAAAGCGGCTGAGCAGAAGGGACAGCCGCTCATCGGCGTCGGCCTGGCAGCGGCGGGCGATCTCCTCCATAGCCTGCTCGGATACGCCGGCCCGAAATCCCGCGCTCAGGAGGCCGGCCTGGAGGCCGGTAAACAGGCCGCATCCCTCCACCGCGTCGGCAAACGCGGTCCCCGCCGCCATCCGGTCCCGGCACTCCTTCAGGGAGGGGGCGATCCCCGTCCCGTCCAGCAGGTCGCAGGAGCGGTCCATGGCCTCATCCAGCGGGAGCCCGCTGGAGAGCATGAGCGCCATAGCCGAGGCGAAGCGGCTGCGGTCCACCGCCCGATAGGGCCCGGTGCCCGAGAGCAGACGGCTCATGGCGGCCTGACCCTTGGCGGTGTGGAACATCCAGAGCACCCACACCGCGGCCGCCACCAGCACCACCGCAAAGGCGGCGGCCACATATTTACTCACCGCGCCAAAGGTCATCAACCCCTGGGCAACGGGGGAGAGACTCACCCCCAGCTGGCTGAATACCTGCTGGAATACAGGCAGCACCCGGGAGACCAGCGCCAGAAAGACCACCGCGATGAGCACGGCCATGGCCGCCGGATAGGCGATGGCCCGGCGGAGGGACTGCCGGGTGTCCGCCTCCCGGCGGTAGTAAGCGGAGAGCGCCGAGAGCACCTGCTCCAGCCGGCCGGAGACCTGGCCGATCTCCACCATGCGCAGCATATAGCGGGGGAATACCCCCGCCTCCTCCAGCGCGGCGGAGAGCGCGCGCCCCTCCAGCAGAACCGCGTGCATCCGTTCCAGCAGCTCCTTCTCACGGGGGGACCTGGCGTCCTGGGCCAGGATCCCCACACTCTCCTCCGAGCCGATGCCGGCCTGGACCATCAGGGAGAGCTCATAACAGAATACAGAGAGCTCATCCGGGCCAAGCACCTGGGGCTTTGCCGTCTTTTTCATCTTTTCCGCTCCCTTTCCGTTCCTTATTTAGTAGGCGTATTTCTGGGAATAGTTGCTGGGGGTGGTCACGTACTTCATGATGGAGGCGCTCCCCTTGCCGGTGGAGACAAAGGTGGGGTCCATCATGGTCCAGCTCTTGCCGTCAAAGTAGATGGCATTCTTGATCCAGCCCACGCCCTCCACATAGACGTCGATCCAGGCGTGGTAGATCTTGCCCGCATAGCCCACGACCAGCTTGCAGGGAATGTCCTGAGAGCGGAGCATGGCGGCCATGACCGCCGCATAGTCAAAGCAGATGCCCTTGCGCGCGGCCAGCACCTTGTCCACATCGGGCAGATAGCCCGCAGGCGGGTTGGCCGCCAGATCGTAATCATAGCTGAAATTGCTGGTCACCCAGTTGAAAATCGCGCTTACCTTGGCCAGATCATCGGTCGCGCCGGCATTCTGCACGATCTCTTTTCCCTTGGCCACAGTGGCGCTCTTTTCCGTATAATTCACATACTGGTTGGGGTAGAGGAAGGGCAGGAACGCGTTGCGCAGCTTCAGGGAGACGCTGGTGCTGTACGCCTGGGCATATTTCGTGCCGGAGGTGTTCTCAAACACCTTGACGGTATAGCTTCCGTCCCCCTCGGTCAGGGGAAAGGTCTCGTAGCTGCCGGTATTGTTCAGGTTGTAAGTATAGGTCGTGCCGCCGCTCTTGGTGATCTGCACTTTGATGCGGACATTTTTCCCGCCGGTGTATTTGACCTGGATAAAGCCCTCGCTCAGGTTGGACGTATCCACGGCGGCTTTCGCGTTGGAGAGGACAGTGACACCGCTGTGCATGACGGTCTTGGACGGAACATTGGAAGCCTCCGCCCAGATCTGGAATGCTGTGCCGGCGACGCCCGCCGTCAGCAGCAGGGCCAGCGCTGCGGCGCCGACGCGCTTTTGGATGGGTCGATTCAAGGTGTTACCTCCTCAGTTGGAATGGGGGAAGGGTCCGCCGTGCCGATGTCCAGCCAGGCGGGGTAATCGTACGCTTCGTCATAGGGCAGGATATCCACCTGCCGGGCACGCACCACATAGCGGTGGTCCGCCACGCCGATGGGCGTACAGGTGGTCAGGGTCAGGCAGGAAAAGCTCTGGCAGTAGATGACGCTCCAGTCGTCCGGCTCAATGATCCTGGTCTGGTCCCAGACATACTGGTAGATGTGCGCATCATCCACCAGATAGAGGCAGTCGCCCGGCCCGATGGTATGCAGGTAATAAAAGGGGACGTCGTCTGTGATCTGGCCGCTGCGCACCCAGTTCCGGTGGCCCGCGATGGACACATTGCCTCCGGTCTCATCCGGCATCTGGGCATAGTCATACAGGCCCTCCCCCTGGAGGAGGGTCTGCTCATCCACGCCGTCCAGGACCGGGACGTCCACATCGAGTTTTGGGATCACAAGGCGCATACTGCCACTCACATAGGCTTTGCCGCCCCTCGCTGACAAACACCTGATCCTGGGGAAGGCCCCCGTCATCGGCCTCCGGCCAGGGCATGGGCGTCGCGGAGGGGGAGGGGAGGGGCGTATCCTCCGGCGCGGGCGTGGGCTGCGCCGTATAGCGCGGCGTGGGCAGCGGGACGGGCCGGCCGCTCTTCCACGCTGCGGCGGCGGCAAAACAGAGTGCTGCCCAGAATCTGCGTTGTCTCATGGAATCTCGTGCTCCTTTTTCGCTCACGCCATCTCCAGCTCCCGGATCCGGTAAGAGATCTTGAGAAAACTGCGCCGGTGCTGCCGGTAGAATGCAGAGACGATCCGCTCCATGACCATGGCGGAATCCTCAAAGTTGGCCGCGGGCAACATCACAACATACTGCGCCCCGCTGTACCGGGAGACCACATCTCCCCGCCGCAGGCCGTTGGTGAGAATGGCAAGCAGCTGATCCATCGTATTGTTCAGGGCCCCCAGCTCCGGCATCCCGCCGCCGGGCAGAGAGACCGTCAAAAGCGCCAGATGGACGCAGGTCCCGTTGCGGGCGGCCCGGCGGGCCTCCAGCCGGTAGGTCTCCCGGAAGCAGCCGTACTCGCACACAAAGGCCCCGGGGCGGATGGCAGTCTCCTTCAGGCTCTGCTGAATGACCGCCAGGTCGGTCTCCAGGCTCTTTTCTGTGGCCATAATGGCGGTATAGAGATCCCGCAGCTCGGCCGAGGGCGTGACGCCCAGACTCCGGTAGAGCAGATCGGTCGCCATCTCATAGCGCTCCAGCGCGGCGGCGTCCCGCCCCTGCTTGACCAGAGAGCGCACCACCAGGATATGAAGTCCCTCATCCTAAGTGTCCAGCCCGCTGGCACGGCTGCACAGGGCGGTCATCTCTTCAAACTGCTCATGTTTTTCCAGGAGAGCGGCATACTCCTTCACCGCCCGGACAAAAAGAGCATGGTAATGGGTGGACAGGGAGATCACCCACATATGGTTTTCCTGCTTTGGCAGGAAGTCCCCTTTGTACAGCCCGGTCGCCTCCCGGTAGCAGGCCATCCGCTCCTCATCGCTCCGGTCTTTCTCCTGGGTGCGCAGGCACAGCGCCTCAAAGCGGTCGGCGTCCACGCTGCACGCGATGTCCCGGTTCCAGGAATAGGAGCCCCGCTGGGAGAGGATCGGGGGCGTCTCGCTGGGGAACAGCGGCTCAAGCATGGCCCGGACCCGGTGGAGCAGGGTCTTCAGGGCATTGACCGGGTTGGAGCTGTTCTCCTCCGGCCAGAACAGCTCGATCAGCTCCGACTGGGACACATTCCGGTCCCGGTGCATGATCAGATAGCAAAGGACATTCCATGGTTTCTGCGAGCGATTGATCTCGTCGGTCAGGAGATTTCCATTTACCTCTATACCGAAACCGCCCAGCATAGAGACCGAGACAGACATCCGTTTCGGCGCGGCGGCTGGCTGCTTCATGTGACGTTCCTCCCTTACTTTGGGACAAAGCGTGCGGCTGACATATCCTCTTTCTTCTCTTATCTTGATGCGTGCGCGGTTCTTTCCCATTGGCGCATACGCGCGGCAGGATACTCACGATCATTATATCAGCTTTTTCCCGAAAAAGGTAGTGCTTTTCCCTCTTCACCCCCCCAAAAACGGGGACAGCCCTTACTCCGGGATGTACGCTCTGACCCGGAGCCGCGCGCCCAGGCTCTCGGCCAGACCGCGGCAGCGCTGAATCTCCTCCGGCGTCTTGTCCCGGTCCACGATGGTCATGACCACATGGGGCACATGCGCCGCGGCCAGCCGGGTAAAGTCCAGCATGGCCTCCCAGCCCCGGACCCCGTCCCTGGGCTGGGTCACGGCGCAGTACTCCTCCGCCGTGGAGCCGTTCAGCGAGATGGACACCGTGTCGATCCGACCCGCCAGACCGGGCGTCACATCCCGGCCCTGGATCAGGTTGGCGTGTCCGTTCGTGTTGATGCGCACCGGGGGAAGGCCGGGGACCTCCTCCTTCAGCCGGTCCACCAGCCACAGGATATCGTCGGTACGGAACATGGGCTCCCCAAAGCCGCAGAACACCAGCTCCCGGTAGGAGGGGAGGTCCCGCCTCCTCAGGTCGTCCAGAGCCTCCTCCCGGGTGGGCTCATGCTCCAGCCACAGGTCGTCGGCATAGATGCTCCCCTTGTGTCCGTTGTGGCGCAGGCAGAATACACAGGCGCAGTCGCAGCGGTTGGTGAGGTTGATGTAGAGCGCGCCTTCATATTCATAGGATATGGTCATCATACAGATTAACTCCCTTCGATTCGGCCCCAGGCCGTCATACTTCCCCGATCTTGAAAAAACGCCTGCCGTTTTCCGTCGTGATCCGTGCCACCTCTTCCGTGCTCATGCCCTTGATCTGGGCCACGGTCTCCGCCATGCGGTAGAGGTATCCCGAGTCGCACCGCCGCCCCCGGAAGGGCTCCGGCGCCATATAGGGCGCGTCGGTCTCCAGCATGATGTGTTCCAGCGGGAGCCACTCCAGCACCTCCAGCGCGCGCCGGGCCTTTTTAAAGGTGATATTCCCGGTGAAGGAGAGCATCCATCCCATCCGGACCAGGACCTTTGCCTCCTCCACGCTGCCCGCATAGCAGTGGAACACCCCCCGGGCGTTGGGGTGGGCCCGGGCAATGTCCAGGCAGTCCTGGTGGGCGTCCCGGTCGTGTACGATGGCGGGAAGGTCCAGCTCCTCCGCCAGGGAGAGCTGCGCGTCATAGAACGCCCGCTCCCTGGCCCGGCCCTCCGGGTCCTTCACCCAGTAGTAGTCCAGTCCGATCTCGCCGATGGCCTTTACCCGGGGATGGGCCGCCAGCGTGCGGATGGCGTCCAGATCCGCCAGGGAGACCCCCTCCAGATTTTCCGGGTGGTATCCCACCGCGGCATAGAGAAAGGGATGGCGCTCCGCCAGCTCCACCGCAAAGCGGGACGTCTCCAGATCACAGCCCGGATTGACCACCAGCTCCACCCCCCGCTCCGCAAGGCCCTCCAGGACCTGGCGGCGGTCGGCGTCAAACGCGTCGCTGTCATAATGGGCATGGGTGTCAAAATACATGTTCTCCGACCTCTCTCGTCAAAAATCATACGGAGGCGTATAGTGTTTTTCCTCTTTGTTTATGATACAATGATTTCTACTCGAATGCAAGGGAGCGAATCTGTCATGTCTGCTGCAACCAGTTCACTTACCGCCGCGTTTTCCGCCTTCGCGCGGGAGGGCGGTTATCTGCTCCGGGAAAACCGGATCTACGGCGCATGCCGCCGGTACCCCTTTGAGGCCGCGCTGGCCGCCCGGGGCCGGGGCGTTGTGTGCTTTTTCTTTCGGGTCAACGGCATTTTGTCCGCCGATCGGCTGAAATCCCTGCGGGAGACGCTGGGCCAGGGCTGGACCATCGGCGTGGTCTCTTCCGGCACATACAGCCTCACCTACAAGCCCGCCCGGGAACAGAACGAAGATCCTGACTTTGCCGGGGCCGTGGAGCACATGGCCAAGGCGCTCCAAGCCGACCGCATCCCGGCCCCCGATACCTGCCCCCTCTGCCAGAAAACAGACTGCGACGCCCTGGCCAAAGTGCAGGACTTCGGCTTTGGCCCGGTCCACCGCGCCTGCCTGCGCAAGGCGGAAAAGACCCTCCGCCCGGTGCGCGCCTCCGGGAGCCGCGCCCACGGCTTGGCCGGCGCGCTGCTCGGCACGCTGGTGGGGCTGATCCCGTCTATTGTCACCATCGTGCTCCTGGACCGGGTCTTTCTGCTGGCCTATGCCATCCCGCCGCTGTGCGCCTTTCAGGGATATAAGCTCCTGCGCGGGCGCATGGAACCCCCTGCCCCGCTGGTGACCGCCGTGCTGTTCTCCCTGGCCGCCACCCTGCTCCTGGGCTTGGGACACTGTGTCTACGCGGCCCACGCGCTCTCCGGCCTCTGGCCCACGCTGTCCCAGCTGCCCGGGCTCTGGTCCGCCGGCTATGGCCTGGGCGCGCTGCTCAAGGCGCTGCTCTTCTGGCTCTTCGGCTGCTGGCTGGCCTGGGGGCAGTTCAGCCGCTCCTCGGGCTATGCCGCCCACTCCATCCGGAACTCTCTGGATACCATGACCGACCGGAACGGCAAGGCGCAGGCCCCGGCCAAGGGCGCCTGATCTGTTATCCTCCATTTGATCCCGCTCCTTGAGAAGCCCAAGAGGCTCGCAGGCGGCAGATTACGCCGCTTCGGACAGTTCCTCCCGCGCCTCCTGCTCGCTGTCCGCCGAGAAGCAGAACCGCCCGGCATGGTCGTATACCTCCACATGTCCGCAAACCCATCGAAATTCATAATACATCAGGAGACGCCCCTTTCTGTTCTGAGAAGTTGTCTTCAGAATACGCCTCTTACGGTCCGTTAAACCGGACTCTGATGCTCATTTTCGGGTTTTAGACTTTTTTAATCCTTTCTTTAAGGAGCTTTCAGGCTTGGAACGTATACTGAACGCAACCTAAGAAGGGAGTGGTAGCGATGTTGACGCTCACACTATGCACGGCGGTCCTCTTTCTTCTGGCCCTGATCGGCCTGGTTCTTGTGGCGGTGGGCCTGCCCTTTGCCGCGCTCTTTTTTGCGCTGCTTCCCCTGGCGCTGCTGCCGGTTGGAGCGGTCATGCTGCTTCTGGGCCTGATCCGTACGCCCCGACAGGCCGAGCAGATCCTGCCGGGTCTGGTGGTATTTCTTCTGGGTCTGGCCCTGTTCTGCCATTAACTTTTTCTTACGTTTCCCCCCGCTTCTTGACTTGTCTCCCAACAGACGGGTATAATGTCGGTACCATTTCTGAGAAGGGGGAGTGTCTATGGAGACCCATATCCTGGTGGTGGATGATGAACCGGAGATCGCCGACCTGGTGGAGGTCTATCTCCAGAGCGAGGGCTTTACCATCCACAAATGCGGCAGCGGCACCGCCGCGCTGGAGGTGGTGCGCTCCGTCCCCCTGGATCTGGCTATCCTGGACGTGATGCTCCCCGACATCTCCGGCTTTACCCTTTGCAGTGAGATCCGCAAGGAGCACCATTTCCCCGTACTCATGCTCACGGCCAAGGTGGAGGACTCCGACAAGATCACCGGCCTGACCATCGGGGCCGACGATTACATCACCAAGCCCTTCAACCCCCTGGAACTCATCGCCCGGGTCAAGGCCCAGCTCCGGCGCTATACCCGCTACAACGAAACGGACAAGAGCGCCGGGGAGGTCATTGACTTCAACGGCCTGGTCATCAACCGCTCCACCCACGAGTGCTGGCTCTATGACCAGCCCCTGGTGCTCACCCCCATTGAGTTTGACATCCTCTGGATGCTCTGTGAAAACCGGGGACAGGTCATCTCGGCGGAAAAGCTCTTTGAATCGGTCTGGAAGGAGAAGTATCTGGACCGGAACAACACGGTCATGGTCCATATCCGCCGCCTCCGGGAGAAGATGGGGGAGCCCTCCCGCAACCCCCGCTTCATCAAGACGGTGTGGGGCGTTGGCTATAAGATCGACTGAAGCAACAGGCGGAGCTGTCCCGGCTCCGCCTTTTCTTTTGCCTGCGGGTATGCTAAGATATACAGATACCGAATCTATACGGGTGGTGACCGATATGCAACGACCCCGCCTTCCGCTGGGCGATTACTATCAGCTTCTTCTTCAGCACGGCCTGCTGGCCGGCGGAGCGCCTCTTCCCGCCGGCCTGGAGCGCACGGTGGAACTGGTCTCCTGCGACTCCCAGAAGGTGATTCCAGGCACCCTCTTTCTCTGCAAGGGCGCGGCCTTCAAGGGGCGGTATCTGGCCGACGCCATACAGCGCGGGGCCTTTGCCTATGTGAGCGAGCATCCCTACGAGGAGGGGAGCGGCGTTCCCTGCATCCCGGTCCGGGACATCCGCACCGCCATGGGGCTGCTGGCCGACCGCTCCCACGGCCATCCCTCCGGCCGCCTCACCATTACGGGGATCACCGGCACCAAGGGCAAGACCACCACGGCCTACTATATCAAATCCATCCTGGACGCCTGGCGGACCGGGCAGGGCCTGCGGGAGAGCGCCATCCTCTCCACCATCGTCACCGACGACGGACTGGAACGCCGCCCCGCCAAGCTCACCACCCCGGAACCTCTGGACCTCCAGCGGCACCTGCTCAACGCGGTGACCGCCGGGAGCGAATATGTGACCATGGAGTTCTCCAGCCAGGCCCTCAAATACGGCCGGGTCATCGGAGTCGACCTGGCCTGCGCGGTGTTTCTCAACATCGGAGAGGACCACATCTCTCCCGTGGAGCACCCCGACTGGGCGGACTATTTCGCCTCCAAGCTCCTCATCTTCCGGCAGGCCCGCACCGCCTGCGTCAACCTGGACTGCGACCATGCCGGGGATGTGCGGGCGGCCGCCTCCGTCTGCGGGCGGGTAGTGACCTTCTCCCAGCGCTCCCCTGACGCCGACGTCTATGCCAGCGGCGTGCGCAAGGTGGGCCACACCATCCGCTTCCATGTGCGCACCCCCCGGTACGAGGGGGAGCTCACCCTGGGCATGCCCGGCCTCTTCAATGTGGAGAACGCCCTGGCCGCCGTGGCGGTGGCCGAGGCCTACGGCATCCCCGTGGAGGCGGTGGAGCAGGGACTCCGCCAGGCCGCCGTTCCCGGCCGGATGGAGCACTATGTCTCGGCGGACGGACAGATCTCGGTCATCGTGGACTATGCCCACAACGGCATGAGCCTGGACTCCCTCCTTCGCTCCGCCCGGACCGAATATCCGGGGCGGGAGCTCACGGTCCTTTTCGGCTGCACCGGCGGCAAGGGCATCGACCGCCGGGAGGGCATGGGGACGGCCGCCGGGTCCCTGGCCGACCGCATCCTGCTCACGGAGGACGATCCCGGCCCGGAGGAGGTAGCCGACATCTGCGCCGACATCCAGCGCTATCTCGACCCCTTCGGCAAGGCGGGGGAGGTCATCCCCGACCGGGAGGAGGCCGTGCGCCGGGCCATCCTGAACTGCCACACTCCGGCGGTGGTGGTCCTGGCCGGAAAGGGCTGCGAGCGCCTGCAAAAGCGCCGCAGCGGCCCGGAACCCTGCGTCCCGGACGGCCTGCTGGCCCAGCAGGCGCTGGACCGCTATGACCGGGGCTGAGCTGGACGCCGCCTTTACGGCGGCGGGCGCGGCGAGCTGGGGGCACACGGCCTATGAACGGCTCCTCCCCGCCATGAGCCGGGAGGAGCGGGAGCGGGCGGAGGCCCTGTGTCCCGGCGCCCAAAGCGTCCTGGCGGCCGCCTTCCCGTACTACGCCGGAGCCGGGCCGGGCAATCTCTCCCTCTACGCCCGGGGGCGGGATTACCACCTGGTGCTCACCGAGGCGCTGGCCACGGTTTGCCACATGCTGGAGGAAAAATACGGACCGCATCGCTTCGTGCCCGGTGCGGACAACTCCCCCCTCCCGGAGCGGGAGGCCGCCCGCCTGGCCGGGCTGGGGAGGATCGGGCGGCACGGCCTGGTGATCCTGCCCCCCTATGGCAGCTGGATCTTCCTGGGCACCATCCTCACCGATCTGGCCTTTTCCCTCCCGCCCGCCGCCCCCAGCGGGGGGTGCATGGGGTGCGGCAGATGCGTCTCCGCCTGTCCCGGCGGCGCGCTGCGGGGGGATTCCTTTGACCCGGAGCGCTGCCTCTCCCACCTCACCCAGAAAAAGGGGGAGCTTCCGCCGGAGCAGGCGGCCCTCGTGGCCGCCCACCCCCTCGTCTGGGGGTGCGACGTGTGCCAGCTGGTATGCCCCCATAACGCCGGGGCGGCCCAGACCGCCCTCGCCCCCTTTCGGGAGGGGCTGCTCCACTCCCTCACCGGCGCGGCGGTGGAGGGCCTCACCAACCGGCAGTTCCGGGAGGCCTACGGAGAGCGGGCCTTTGCCTGGCGGGGCCCCGCCGTCCTGCGCCGCAATCTTGCCCTGCAAAAAAAGACATGAGGAACGCATAACCGCCGCCTGCTCTGGCGATACTCAGGTATCAAACACCAGAAAAGGCGGCGGTTTTATGTTGGTACGCGATTTGATGAATCCCCACGTGGTCACCATCACCCCGGCGGAAAGCGCGGCCCTGGCGGCCCGGCTCCTCTCCCGGTATGATCTGGGGGCCCTGCCGGTCTGTCAGAACGACGGACGGCTCAAAGGCATGGTGACCGACCGGGACCTGGTCCTCCGTTGCTTGGCCCCCGGCGAGAACCCGGAACGGCTGCCCGTGGGGGACATCATGACCCGCTCCTGCGCCTGGGTCAGCCCCAACGCCGACGTGCGGGAGGCCGCCTCGGTCATGGCGGCGGCCCAGGTGCGGCGGCTACCGGTGGTGGAGGACCGCCGGGTGGTGGGCATGGTCTCCCTGGGCGACCTGGCCCGCAGCCGCACCTGCGATATGGAGGCGGGGGCGGCTCTGGCCAACATCTCCCAGGGCGTGCGCCGGGGGTAGCCCCTATCCTCCTGTGTCGGGGGCGGCGTCTCCGACGCCCCCTCTCCCAGACCATCCGCCAGAAACAGGCCTTACTGGCAGTCCAGATAGCGCTCCACCAGGGACATGGTCCCCAGCATGGCCTCCAGATGGGTGCGTTCCATGCCGTGGGAGGCCTGCACTCCAGGGCCGATCAGGGCGGCAGGGGCGTCCAGGCCGGACTTCCAGGCCACCGCCACATCGGAGGAGTAGTGGGGGTAGACGTCCAGCACGGCGGGGATGCCGTTCTCCCTGGCCAGAGAGAGGAGACGGCTCACCATCCCATAGTCAAAGGGACCGGAGCTGTCGGCCGCGCAGATGGAGACATGGTACTCGTCGCAGTTCAGGTCTGCGCCCACGCAGCCCATATCCACGGCCAGCAGCTCCTCCAGATCGGGGGAGAAGGTGGCCCCGCCGTGGCCCAGTTCCTCATAGACGGTAAAGGTGATCTCCACATTGCAGCGGGGGCGCTTGCCGTTCTCCTTCATCCAGCGCAGGAGGGTAAGCAGGATGGACACGCTTCCCTTGTCGTCGATGAAGCGGGACTTGAGGAAACCGCTGTCCGTAAAGACCGTCTTGGGGTCGTAGCAGATGTAATCCCCCACCTCGATGCCCAAAGAGCGCACATCCTCGGCGGAGCGCACCTTCTCATCCACCCGGACGTACATATTCTGCTCGTCCTGGGGCCGGGTGCGGGCGTCGTCAAAGACGTGGGCCGCCGGGGAGAGGGAGAGAATGGTCCCGGTGTAGACCCGCCCGTCCCGGGTGTAGATCTTGCAGTACTCCCCGTGGAGGGAGGGGAGCACCGCGCCCCCCACCTTGGTGAACATCAGCTCTCCGGCGGAGGTGATGGCGCGCACCATCAGGCCCAGGGTGTCCACATGGGCGCAGAGCCCGACGGTGTGCGCCCGGTCCCGGCCCTCCACCAGAATGGTCAGGTTGCCCTTTTTGCTCCGGCGGGTCTCATATCCCATGGCCCGGACCATCTGCTCGGCCCTCTCCACCGCCCGGGCGGTGAAGCCGGTGGGGCTGTCCACCTCCAGGATGGCATGGGCGGTCTCCTTCAGACAGGGGATCATATGCTGAAAATCCATTTGAAACGTCTCCTTACTTGTGGTATCGTAAAAGGCAGTTCCAGCATACCCCTATTCCAACGAAAAAGCAAGGAAGCGATCCATCATGGCAGAAGAAAAGACCAATGTCATGCGCCTTCTGGACCAGAAGAAGGCGCCCTACACCCCGCACCGCTACGCCGCTCCCGGCGGCGCGGTGGACGGCGTTACCGTGGCCGGGCTCATCGGCCGCGCTCCGGAACAGGTATTCAAGACCCTGGTGACCTGCGCCCCCTCCGGAACCCACTATGTATTCGTGGTCCCCGTCCTCCGGGAGCTGGATCTCAAGGCGGCGGCGAGGGCGGTGGGGGAGAAGTCCATCGCCATGCTCCGGCAGGCGGAGCTGCTCCCCCTCACGGGCTATGTGCACGGCGGCTGCTCTCCCCTGGGGATGAAAAAGCAGTTCCACACCGTGCTGGACGAGAGCGCCCGCACCCTGGAGACCATGGTGGTGAGCGCCGGGAAGATCGGCGCTCAGGTGGAGCTCCCGCCCGCGGAGCTGGCCCGGCTGGCCCGGGCCCAGTTTGCCCCCGTTGCAAAATAGCACTCCGCCGCCGGAGCCCCGGCCCGGACGGGGGCCGGGGCGGCGCCGTTTGCTTTACGCATCCTCTCCGCTCTTTTTCCGCATCCCGCGGGCCCGCCTGCGCAGCTCCTCCAGGGCCGCGGCATATCGGGTGGAGGTCATATGGGGAAAGGCCCGCAGCAGCCGCCTCTGGCCAAAGCCATAGGTGGAGAGGAGTTCCTCATTGGCCGCCTTGAGCTCGGTCAGCGCAGCCTCCCGCCGTTTGAGGGCGGCCTCCCGGGCGATACGCCGGGCAGTCTGCTCCGCCTCCCGGGCCGCCAGACGCTCCGTAAGATCCTCCCGGAGATCGGCACTCCGCTCGGCCAGATCGTCCCGCAGGTCGCTCAGGTCCTCTTTCAGGTCGGCGCCCCGCTCGGAGAGGGAGAGGGTGGCGTCCGCCAGGTTCTCCCCCAGCTCGTTGGAGGCGGCCTTGATCCGGGCCGCCATTTCTTCCAGCTGCCGCAGCCGTTTGTTCAGCCCGATCATGGAAGCCACCGTGGCCGACAGATCCACTGCCGTCAGCAAAAGAAAGAGCCCCAGCAGCACCAGCCCCACTGGGCGGGGGATGTGCTGCACCATCCCTGTCACCGCCGGATGGATCATATCCATGATGATCAGGCAGGCAAAGCCCCACAGCAGGGAGAAGAGGGGGCAGATATAGCCGTTGAGGTTGAAGGGCTGGTCGGAGTAATCCCACCACTTCTGATGGAAGAGCTTTTCCAGCACAAAGCCGGTCACCCACTCCAGCGCGCTGCACAGCGCCACCGAGCAGAGGAAGAGCAGCAGAAAGCGCTCCCGCACCGGAGCCAGAAGGGAAGTCACCAGCACCACGCCAAAGCCGTAAATGGGGCAGAGGGGGCCGTTGAGAAATCCGCGGTTGACAAATTTCCCGGTCCGCAGGGCCGCATAACACACCTCGCTGCACCACCCCAGAAAGGCGTAGACAAAAAAGTACCATAAAATCGGATAAATTTCCTGCATCATACTCTCCTTTTTCGGACGGGGGCTCATCCCCCTTTTCATAAGCCGTTAGCTGTCAAATTATTTTAGCATATTTTGCAGCGAACAGGGAACTTTTTTCTCCCGTCCCCGTCTAACCCTGCGACCAACTTTTCCGGCCCCTCTGCCGGAGGACACAAAGGAGATATAACGGTATGAAACAGCTCGGCACATTTGCTCTGGCCGCCGCCCTGGCCGGCAGCCTCCTCACCCCCGCCCTGGCCGCAGGCTATACGGCCTCCATCACGGTCAACGGCACCGCGCTGGACACTTCCGCGCTTCCCGAGGCCCAGGGGCTTCCGCTGCGGCTGGTGGCCGAGGCCGACCATGGCTCTGCCTCCTGGTTTGCCGAGGGGAATTCCAGCTTCTTCTATTTCAGCAAGCACCAGGTGGAGGTCTCCTTCCAGGACGGCTCCATCACGGTGGATGACAACCTGGTGGAGGGCGCCACAGCCCAGGTGGTGGACGGCGTGACCTTTGTCCCCGCTTCCGTGCTGGATGGGCTGGACGGCATCACGCTGGAGGAGTCTGAGACCGGCGTGAGCATCACCACCCCCAACAACTCCCCCCTGGCCAAGCTGGCCTATGAGGTGGCCGACGCCGGCGGGGTCGGCTATGGTATGGCCGTGGACGCGGAGAGCCTGGACACCTATGGCATCCACAGCGACAGCTTTACCGAGGCGGCCGGCTTCTTCCCCATGATCACCTCTCCGGACACCATCATCATCGGCAAGCTGGCCGAGGGGAAGGAGGCGCAGGCAAAGGCCGATCTGGAGGCCTACCGCCAGCAGCAGGAGGACACCTTCTCCTGGTATCTCTCCCAGAACCTGCCCAAGGTGCAGGACGCCCGCACCGTGGTGAAGGACGGCTATCTCCTCTTTGTGATCGCCGAGAACGCCGATGAGGCCGTGGCCGCCTTCGAGAACGGGCTGGCCGGCCTGGAGGAGGGCTGATCGCCCCCATCCGCACCCCATAGTTGTCTCTGCGTCCTCCCGCGCCTTTGCGCGGGAGGATTTTTTATCTTCTTATTTGCTTGCGCAAGCAAATAGTTTTTGCTATAATGGGTCTGCTAAAAACAGGGGAAAAGGGGGGAAACGGGATGAACCTGATCAAATGGCTCTCTATTTCCGACCGGCACACCAAGATGTATCTGGACCGCTCGCTGGCTCCTCTGTGCCTGAACAGCAGCCAGCATATGTATGTCCTGAAGATCTGCGAGACGCCGGGGGTCACGCAGGATCAATTCATTCACTTTTTCTATCTCCACCCCAGCAACGTGACCCGGACGCTTTCCGCTCTGGAAAAGGCCGGCTTTCTTCGGCGGGAGCGCAATCCGGAAGACCAGCGCACCTGCCGTCTCTTTCCCACCCGGCGGGCCCTGGAGGCCCGGCCCCAGATCCTCTCCCTGCTGCGCCGGTGGCAGGAGCAGGTCATGGAACCCTTTTCCCCGGAGGAGCGGGAGGTATTTCTGACCCTCCTCCAGCGTCTGGGGGCGCAGGCCGTCTCTCTTGCCGAAACCGGCAATGCCCCGCCCCCGCCAGTCTGACCGGAAAGGAAGCGGAATGAGGAAATATGGAGCATCATCTCAGCAATCCACTGGGGTATGAGCCGCTGCCCAAGCTGCTGCGCAGTTTTGCCGTCCCCAGCGTCATCGCCATGCTGGTCGGCTCCCTGTACAACATCGTGGATCAGATCTTCATTGGACAGGGCGTGGGCTATCTGGGCAATGCGGCCACCAATGTGGCCTATCCCCTGACTACCATCTGTCTGGCCATCGCCCTGCTTATCGGCATTGGAAGCGCCTCCCGCTTTTCCCTCTCTCTCGGGGCGGGGGAACCGGAGCAGGCTGCCCGGGTGGTGGGCAATGCCATCGCCATGATGGCGGTCCTCGGCCTGCTCTATACGCTGCTGGTGGAGGCCTTTCTGCACCCGCTCCTCCTGGCCTTCGGCGCCACGCCCGACGTCATGCCCTATGCCGTTGCGTACACCCGGATCACCGCGCTGGGCATGCCCCTGCTCATCGTCACCAACGCCATGAGCAACCTGGCCCGGGCTGACGGCAGCCCCAAGTACTCCATGACCTGTATGCTGGTGGGGGCGGTTATCAACACGATCCTGGACCCCATCTTCATTTTTGTGCTCCACCAGGGCGTGGCCGGCGCGGCTCTGGCCACGGTCATCGGTCAGTTTTTCTCCTTCCTGCTGGCTGTGCGCTATGCCTTCCACTTTCAACACATTGACCTGCGGCGGGAGCATCTGCGCCTGAGCCTGGGCGAGAGCCTTCAGACCGCATCTCTGGGCATGAGCAGCAGCCTCAACCAGGTGGCCCTCACCTTTGTGCAGATCGTGATCAACAACTCCCTGATCTACTATGGCGCCGGCTCGGTCTATGGCACCAATATCCCTCTGGCCGCCTGCGGCATCGTGATGAAGACCAACGCCCTCCTGCTGGCCGTTGTCATCGGGATCTCCCAGGGCTCTCAGCCCATCATCGGCTTCAATTACGGGGCCAGGCAGTACGGCCGGGTCCGCGGGATCTACCGTCTGGCCATCGGGTGCAATCTGGCGGTCTCCCTGGTCGGATTTCTTCTCTTTCAGTTCTGTCCCCGGCAGATCATCTCCATTTTCGGCAGCGGCGACGCCCTATATTTTGAATTTGCCGTCCGGTTTATGCGCATTTTCCTCTTCATGGTGCTGGTCAACGGGGTGCAGATGCTCTCCTCTAGCTTTTTCTCCGCCATTGGAAAGCCGGTCAAAGGGCTGGTCCTCTCCATGACCCGGCAGGTCCTCTTTCTCATTCCTCTGCTGCTCCTCCTGCCCGCCCTTCTGGGCGGGATCGACGGCATCCTCTTTGCCGGACCGGTGGCCGACACCATGGCCTTTCTCACCACGGTGTGTTTGGTCTCCCGGGAGATGAAGCGCATCCGGGGACTGGAAGCCCAGAATGCCGGATAAATTGCTCCAACTGTAATAAAAATGCGGGCAGCCTCTTCAGGCTGCCCGCGTTTTTTTGTGCCCTACTGGGCGGCAATGCGCTCGGCCAGATCGTTGAGATAGACCCAGCGCTCCATCTTTTCCTCCAGCGCGCTCTCCAGCTGACTCTGCTCCTCCTGGAGCCGCTGCAGGGCCACATAGTCGCTGCCGCATGCGCTCTGCTGGGCCTGATTGTCGGCCAGCTGCTCCTCCAGCGCTGCGATGTCTGCATCGATGGTCTCGTACTCCCGCTGCTCCTTGTAGCTGAACTTCAGCTTCTTGGGGGCGGAGGGGCGGGGCTCTTCCCTTTTGGCGGTCGGCTTTCCGGCTTTCTTCTCTTCCCTGCGCCGCCCGGCCAGGGCCGCCAGATAGTCGGTGTAGCCTCCGGCGTAGGGGGTGACCCGTCCGTCCCCCTCCACCACGAAAATGCGCTGGGCCACCTTGTCCAGAAAATAGCGGTCGTGGGAGACCGCCGCCACCGCTCCCGGGAAGGTCTCCAGATAGTCCTCCAGAATGGTGAGGGTCTCGATGTCCAGGTCGTTGGTGGGCTCGTCCAGCAGCAGGATGTTGGGAGCGGAGGCCAGGATGGAGAGGAGGAAGAGCCGCCGCTTCTCCCCGCCGGAGAGCTTATCGATGGAGCTCCACTGGACGTCGGCGGGGAAGAGGAATTGCTCCAGCAGCTGGCTGGCCGTGATGACGCCGTCCACCGTCTCAATGCGCTCCCCGATCTCCTTCACATAGTCGATGACCCGGGTCTCGCCGTCCATGGGCGGGTTTTCCTGGGAAAAGTAGCCGATCTTCACCGTCTCACCCACGATGACTTCCCCCTGGTCAGGCGAGAGGCGCCCGGCGATCAGATTGAGCAGAGTGGACTTACCGCTGCCGTTGACCCCCACGATGCCGATCCGGTCGTCCCGCAGGAGCATGCAGTCAAAGTCCCGCAGCACCTGCCGTCCCTCAAAGGACTTGCAGACTCCCCGGAGCTCCACCGTCTTTTTCCCCAGCCGGCTGGCCACGGAGGAGAGCTCCAGCCCAGCCCGCTCGGTGGGGCCGCTCTGATTTTTCAGGGCCTCGTAGCGCTCCAGACGCTCCCGGCTCTTGGTGCCCCGGGCGGTGGGGCCCTGCATGACCCACTGGTACTCCCGCCGGAGGATGGACTGCCGCTTGCGCTCACTGGCCCGGGCCGACTCCTCCCGCTCCGCCTTGCGGCGGAGGAAGTCCTCATAGCTGCCCTCGTAGAAGTAGAGCTTTCCCCCGTCCACCTCGGCCATGCGGTTGGTGACCCGCTCCAGGAAGTAGCGGTCATGGGTGATCATCACCAGCCCGCCGGCAAAGCGCTGGAGCCACTCCTCCAGCCAGGTGACCATTTCGCTGTCCAGGTGGTTGGTGGGCTCGTCCAGGATGAGCACGTCACAGGGCCGGGCCAGAGCGGCCGCCAGGGCCACCCGCTTGCGCTGCCCGCCCGAGAGCTCCTCCACCCGCTGCTCAAAGCGGGTGATCCCCAACCGGGTCAGGATGGTCTTGGCCTCGTACTCCGCCAGGGCACGGGCATCGGTGGAAAGGCCCAGCAGCACCTGCTCCAGCACCGTGGTCCCCGGGGCAAACTCCGGATTCTGGGGGAGATATTCCAGGCGCACATTGGGGAAGCGGGTGACGCAGCCGCTCTCAGGCTCCTCTGCCCCGGCCAGGATACGCAGCAGGGTGGATTTGCCCGCGCCGTTGACGCCGATGACCCCCACACGCTCCCCGGGCTCCAGATAAAAGGACACCCGGTCCAGTAGGACCCGGGTCCCATAGGTCTTTGTAATGGATTCTGCGGATAACAGCATACAAACGCTCCTTTGTCGGGTGGTGCATCACAAAAGGTCACACCAGTATACACGAACGGGACGGAAAAGACAACCGCTCCGTGGATTCAGTCCATCCAGTCCTCCCACTCCCCGGCAAAGAGGTTGTCCCGCAGCCAGACAAAGTGAAAGGCCCCGCTCAGGGCCTGCCCGGCCAGGTCAAACCGCGCCAGCTTCCCGGCGGCCAGCTCCCGCTCCACCACCGGGGCGTAGAGGAAGGAGATCCCCAAATTTTCCACCAGCAGCGCTTTGATGGTGGAAAAGCTGCTGACTTCCGCCACACGGGAAAAGCTGGACAGGGTGCGGTGGTTCTGCCGCAGGGCGGCCTCCAGAATGGCCCGGGTGCCGGACCCAGCCTCCCGGACCAGAAGCCGCTCCTCCAGCACCTCCTCCAGCGGGACCGTCCGCCCCGCCAGCGGGTGCTCCGGCGCGCACACGCCGAAAAAGGACTCCCTGCGGTAGAGGCGGGCGGCATACCGCTCCCGGTCAAAGAAGCCCTCCACCAGCGCGAAGTCCAGCCGCCCTTCCTCCAGCGCCCGCAGCAGAGCGCGGGTATTCTCCACCGCCAGGGAGAGCGTCCCCTCCGGATGATGGCGGAGAAAACGGCTGACGAGCGGGGCAATGACAAATTCTCCGATGGTCTTGGTGGCCCCCACCCGCAGAACGCGGGGGGCGGGAACCGCCATGGCCTGCTCCATCTTCCGGCTGTTGTAGGCCAGAGAGCGGGCCATCTCCCGCAGGCGCACGCCCGCCTCCGTGAGGCGCAGGGTCTTTCCCTCATAGGAGAAAAGCCGGCAGCCATAGTGCTCCTCCAGCGCGCGGATCTGATGGGTAACCGCCGGCTGGGTCACGCACAGCCGCTGGGCCGCCCGGGTATAGTGCATGGTCTCGCACAGGACCAGGAAGGTATGGAGTTTGGAATCCAGCATACAATCACCCATTACAGAAAATTATGGAAAGATAAAAAATCATCATTTCATTTTATCGTCAGGCCGTACTATAATCAAGGGGAAAACGAAAACAAAGGGGCGTTCTGATATGAACTTTGTCAAACAGAAAGGACCTGGCCTGCTGCTCTGCCTGGCCGTCGCACTGCCCTCCTGGTGGCTGGGCAGACTCTTCCCCGTTGTCGGCGGACCGGTCTTTGCCATTCTCTGCGGCATGATCCTCACCCTGCTGCTGGCCGATAAGACCCGGTTCCAGCCCGGTATTGCCTACACCTCCAAAAAAATCCTGCAATATGCGGTCATTCTGCTGGGCTTTGGCCTCAACCTCTCGGAGATCGCCAAGGTGGGGGCAAAATCCCTGCCGATCATCTGCTCCACCATCGCCACCTCCCTCATCATCTCCTTTGTGCTCTATAAGCTGCTGAAGATGCCCGCCAACATCTCCACCTTGGTTGGAGTGGGCTCCTCCATCTGCGGCGGCTCTGCCATCGCGGCCACCGCGCCGGTCATCGGGGCGGACGACGAGGAGATCGCCCAGGCCATCTCGGTCATCTTCCTGTTCAACGTACTGGCCGCCCTGCTCTTTCCCACCTTCGGCGGGGCCATCGGCCTGAGCAACGAGGGGTTTGGGCTCTTTGCGGGGACGGCCATCAACGACACCTCCTCCGTCACCGCCGCCGCATCTACCTGGGATACCCTCCACGGCACCAACGGCGCGGTGCTGGAGTACGCCACCATCGTCAAGCTCACCCGCACCCTGGCCATCATCCCCATCACGCTGACGCTTGCCTTCTGGCGGACCTGGCAGGTCAAGCGGGGCGGCAATCCATCCAGCGGTACCTTTGATCTGAAAAAGATTTTTCCCTTCTTCATTCTCTTCTTTGTACTGGCCTCGGTGATCACGACCCTCTCCACCTCCTTCGGCGTCCCCTCCGCCTTCTTCCAGCCCTTTAAGGAGCTGTCCAAGTTCTTCATCATTCTGGCCATGGCCGCTATCGGCCTGAACACCAACATCGTCAAGCTGGTGCGCACCGGCGGCAAGCCCATCTTCATGGGGATGTGCTGCTGGGCGGGCATCACGGGGGTGAGCCTGGCCATGCAGCATCTGCTTGGCCTGCTGTAAGCCCAGATATAGGACAAGGCGCGTCCCCCTGTCGGGGACGCGCCTTGTGGCGTTCACTCAGCTTTTTTCCTCAAAGCTCACGCCGCAGTTGCGGCAGTTGACCGTGATCTTTCCCTTTCCCCTGGGGACCCGCAGATATTGTCCGCAGTTGGGGCACTTGAAATAGCGGTGTTCCTTATCCCTTGAAATGGTCCGGCGCATTTTGCACCAGCGGATAGCCGGCCCGGCCAGAGTCAGAAACCGGGCATTTTCCGCCCGGCGCTTGGCATACTGACGGGAGAAAATACGGTAAAAGGACCAGAGAAGCACCAGCGTGGCCAGCCAGGAGAGAAGCTCCAGGTGGGGCAGTCCGGATAAAAATACCAGGATCATATAGACCGCCAAAAGAAACCAGGAGAGTTGATCACCGCCATATCGCCCATACATGAATCTCCGAAGCCAGTTCATATGTGCGGTCGTCTCCTTTTCTGTGAAGTATGGGGACGCATCTGCGTCCCCGAATTATTTTCTGTTCTAATGATACTGCCTGACCCCCTGCTCGTCAAGAAATGAAACGTAAACAATATGTGAATTGTGCTTGCGTGGGGCGGGCAAAACCGCTATACTAAAAAAAATAGATCCCTCGGGAGGGAATTATCATGGCACGTATCGACAAAGAAAACTATTACTTGGACATCGCGGAGACCGTACTCGAGCGCTCCACCTGTTTACGCCGCTGTTACGGCGCCATCATTGTCAAGAATGACGAGATCGTCTCCACCGGGTACAACGGCGCTCCCCGGGGGCGGCGCAACTGCGGGGACCTGGGCTACTGCACCCGGGAGGCCATGAACATCCCCTCCGGGGAGCGGTATGAGCTGTGCCGCTCGGTCCATGCGGAGGCCAACGCCATCATTTCCGCCGCCCGCAGCCAGTCCATCGGCGCCACGCTCTATCTGGCCGGCCGGGACGCCAAGACGGGCGAGCTGCTCTCGGACGCCACCTCCTGCTCCATGTGCCGGCGCCTCATCATCAACGCGGGCATCGACCGGGTGGTGATCCGCCGCACCAAAGCGGATTACTCCGTGGTCCATGTCAGGGACTGGATCCAGGAAGACGATTCCCTCCCTCCCTCCGCAAAGTAGCCTATCAGAAAGGCGCGCGCCTGTTTTCCAGGTGCGCGCCTCTTTCTGTACAGGGGATTATACGCTCTTGCTCTCCTGCGCCGGGGCATCCTTCGGGAGCGCCAGGTTGAGGATGATGGCCATGATGGCGGTGACTACCACGGGGCTGCTGCCGAATACTGTGGTGACCCACTGGGGAAAGCCCTGGAAGCACCCCTCCACCTGTGTGATGCCCACGCCCAGCGCCACAGACAGGCCCACCACGGTGCTGCTGCGCATGGTGAAGTTCTCCGATGTGATCATGCGCATGCCCGTCATGGTAATCATGGCAAATACAGAGACCGTAGCGCCGCCGATGACGCTCTGGGGAATGGTGGTGAGCAGAGAGGAAAACTTGGGGACAAAGCCCGCGACGGCCAGAATAACGGCGGCAAAGGCAAACACAGCCCGGTTGACGACCCGGTTGACTGTCACGATACCCACGTTCTGGCTGTAAGTGGCCGCAGGCAGGCCGCCGAACAGCGCGCCCACGATGCTGACGATACCCTGGGCAATGATGCCGCCCTGAAGCTCCTTGTCGGTGGGCATACGGTCCATACCACCCATGGTGGTGGAGGAGAGATCTCCGATGGTCTGCACCGCATTGACTACGTACACGATGCCCAGGGAGATAATCGCGCTCACATTAAAGGAAATATCAAAGTGCAGGGGCATGGGGACCTGGAAGAGCCCCGCCTCGTTTACCGCGTCAAAGCTCACCATCCCCAGGCAGAAGGCCAGTACGTAGCCCACGATCATGCCCCAGAGAATGGCGCCCAGTTTGAGCACGCCCTTGGAGAAATTGTTAAGAACCACGACCACCAGGAACGTCACAACGGCCACCAGCCAGTTCTTTACAGAGCCAAAATCCTCGGCTCCCGCGCCGCCGGCCATATACTGGATGGCGGTGGGGTAGAGGGAGAGGCCAATGGTAAAGATGACCGTGCCGGTGACCAGCGGCGGGAAAAAGACCCGGATCTGCTTGACAAAAATACCGAACAGAATGGCAATGATCCCACCAAAGATCTCCGCGCCCAAGATGGTGGGCAGATCAAACTGTCCGCCGATGGCCAGCAGCGTTGGAACATAGGCAAAGCTGATACCCATGACCACCGGGAGACGCGCCCCGATGCGCCCAAAAATGGGGAAGAGCTGGATCAAGGTCGCCAGCGCCGTCACCAACAGGGAGACCTGGATCAGCAGCGTCCGGTCTGATCCGGTAATATTACAGGTATTGGCCACCAGAATGGCCGGGGTCACGATTCCTACCACCGCGGCCACCACATGCTGAAGTCCCAGAGGGACTAATTGCCCTAAAGCAGGTATTCCCTCATATTGGAATACGGACGCCCGCCCCGCACGGGAAGTCTCCTTCATCCGAACCACCTCATTAATTTTTTTTAGTTTTCATAAAATATTTTCTTTTATAAAATGATACCCCCATTCTTTTTCCTTTTCAAGAAAAATATGTCCGGCAGATCATCAAATTATCCCTCATTTTTTTGTGTAAAAAAACAATATATCGCCCCAGCCGATCCAGCTGGAGCGATATATTGACAGATTTTATGTTAATTCAAGATAAAATCACTTTGCCTCGGGTTCCTCAGGCAGGATCAGGTTGAGGATCACGGCCACCACTCCGGCCCCCACAGGCGCAAAGGAGCCAAACACATTCTGCACCCACATGGGGAAGAGCTCCAGACAGCCGGGAGCCATGGTCACACCGATCCCCAGCGCCGCCGCCAGTCCCACGATGGTGCGGCTGCGCATGGTGAAGGGGCCGGCCGAGACGATCATATTGACGCCCGTCATGGCGATGATGGAAAACACTGAGATCGTGGCGCCGCCCAGCACCGCATTGGGAATCGTGGTGAGCACGGCCGAGAACTTCGGCACCAGTCCTGCCACGCCCAGCACCACAGCCGCAAAGGCGAAAACACTCCGGTTAATGACCTTATTCATGGTCACAATCCCCACGTTCTGGCTGTAAGAACAGGTGCTCAGACCTCCAAACAGGGTGCCAATCACCGAGGTGACGCCCTGGGAGATGATGCCTCCCTGAAGCTCCTGATCGGTGGGCATGCGCTCCATACCGCCCATGGTGGTAGAGCTGATATCTCCAATGGTCTGGAGGGAGTTGGCAATATAGAGGATGGCCATGGCCAGGATCGCCGAGCCGTTAAACTCCAGCCCAAAGGATTTTACAGGAGTGGCTATGGCAAACCACCCGGCTTCGCCCACGCTTCCAAAGTCCACCATCCCCAGGAGAAGGGCAAGGATATAGCCTCCCACCAGGCCCCACAGCACGGCGCCCAGCTTCAAAAAGCCCTTCCCGAAATTCTGGAATGCCAGCACCAGCGCAAAGGTAAAAATGGCCACGCCCCAGTTCTTGGGGGAGCTGAAATCCGGGGTGCCCGCGCCGCCCGCCATGTACTTGATGGCCACGGGATAGAGATTCATGCCCACCGCCAGAATGACCGTACCGGTCACCAAGGGCGGGAAGAGCTTCCGGATGGGCTTGATGCACAGGCCAAAGATAACGGCCACCACACCCGCAATGATCTGAGCCCCCAGGATCTCCGGCAGGGTAAAGGTCTTGCTCATCAGCGTGGGGATGGTAAAGCCTACGCCCATGATGACCGGCAGGCCGGAACCAATGTACTTTGTAACAGGGAACAGCATCAAAATGGTGGAAAACGCGGTCATTAGCAGTGCCATCTGCACCAGAAGGGTGGTAGTGGCATTGTCCAGTCCGCAGTTTTTAGACACCATCAGCGCCGGTCCCACCGTACTGACCACTGCGGCCACCACATGCTGCATGCCCATGGGCAGTACTTTTGGGAGGGGTACTTTTGCCTTCCAGCGGAACAACGGGTCTGCTGTCGCCATCGGTTGCGAGACGCCTTGTGCTTTGCTCATACTGGGTTACCTCCTGATTCCTCTTCTTTCGATGTCTGATGTGTGGGAGAAGTAACGCGTCCAACACATCATATGTCTATATCGCCATAACATATTTCACAATTTCCCGCAAGAAAAACCACTGCGCATTGTTCAAAATTCCAGCCTTCCATTTTGTGGATAATTACAATGGTAGTACCAAATCAGCGCATAAAAAAGATCCCATTCCCGAGACTGGAATGGGATCGGCTGTGCCTGATCAAGGATGTCGCTTACTTTACCGCGATGGCCTCGATCTCAAAGAGCGCGCCCTTGGGCAGGTTGGCCACCTGATAGCAGGAGCGGGCAGGGGGATCGGTGTGGAACACCGAGGAGTAAATGGCGTTGATGGCGGCAAAATCGTTGATGTCCGCCAGGAAGACCGTGGTCTTCACCACATCGGCATAGCTCATGCCGGCCTCCTCCAGGATGGCGCCCATGCTCTTGAGCGCCAGAGCGGCCTGCTCGGATACGTCCTTGCCCAGAGTGCCGGCGGCCTTATCCACGCCCAGCTGGCCGGAGATGAAGAGCATGTTGCCCGCCTGCTTGGCGTGGCAGTAGGGACCGGTAGCGGCAGGGGCGGCGGCGGCAGTGATGGTCTTATTCATGGGAAAACCTCCATTCAGATGCGGGAACCTCTCTCCCGGATCAAACTACGGAAGGGCCGGGGCGCAGCACGCCCCGGCCCGGTCAATACGGAAAATCAGCAGTGGATGCTGGTACCGGTCTTGCCGGCAACGCCGTCCTTGGCCTTCTCCAGCAGGGTGATGAGGGCGGTACGGCCGGGCTTGGACTGGGCAAACTGCAGCGCGGCCTGCACCTTGGGCAGCATGGAGCCGGGAGCAAACTCGCCGTCGGCAATGTACTTCTCCGCCTCAGCGGGAGTCAGCTCGTCCAGCCACTTCACATCGGGCTTGCCGAAGCGGATGGCGACCTTCTCCACGGCGGTGAGGATGATCAGGCAGTCGGCGTCCAGCTGCTGAGCCAGCACGCAGGAGGCAAAATCCTTGTCCACCACAGCGGCGGCGCCGTCCAGACGGTTGCCCTCACCGTGGAACACGGGGATGCCGCCCCCGCCGCAGGCAACCACCACATGGCCGGCGTCCACCAGGGCCTTGACGGTGTCGATCTCGGCGATGGCCTGGGGCCTGGGAGAGGCCACCACGCGGCGGTAGCCGCGGCCGGCGTCCTCCTTGACCACATAGCCGCGCTCAGCGGCCAGCTTCTCCGCCTCTTCCTTGGTCATAAACGCGCCGATGGGCTTGGTGGGATTCTCAAAGGCCGGATCGTTCTTGTCCACGATGACCTGGGTCAAAACCGTGGCGCAGGGCTTGTTGATGCCCCGGTCCAGCAGCTCCTGCCGCAGGGCGTTCTGCAGATCGTATCCGATGTAGCCCTGGCTCATGGCCACGCACACGGACAGGGGGCAGGGGATGTACTTCTCGGGATTGGAGCGGGTCAGCTCGGTCATGGCGTTCTGGATCATGCCCACCTGGGGACCGTTGCCGTGGGCAATAATGACTTCATGGCCCTCCTCGATCAGATCGGCAATGGCCTTGGCGGTCTGCTGCACTGCGATCATCTGCTCGGGAAGGTTATTGCCCAGCGCGTTGCCGCCCAGGGCGATGACGATTTTTTTACCCATTAGTCGCACCTCATTTTTCCGTATTATTAAAATACGCAGTCTAATTTGATAAGGCTATGATAAAGCGAAAGTCTTCAGATGTCAAATGGTATTTCAGACAAAATTGTAAACTCTTCTAATTTCTTTTCCCGCCCCCGCCGCACAGGGCCCGGAAATTGGTTTGGCCCGCCCGACAAACCATGATTCGTCAAGCGGGCCTTACCTTGCGCAAAGGGGTTTATATAGCAGGCGTGAGGGCCGGAGGCGAAACCGGTCGCGCCATACTACTGGAAAAAACGCGAGGTATCTGCAAAAAAAGACTTACTTCTGGAACCAACGGGCCATGCCGCGCTCCTCCAGGGCCTTCAGAGTGGCCTGGGGATCCTTCACCTTGGCTAGGAAGATCATGGCGGCGATGATATAGGGCTTGAAGGAGGCCTCCTTGTACAGGGGGTCACGATAGCGGTCGAACACGGAAGCCTCGACCTCGCCGTCCTTGCAGGAGACGTCGTTGATGTCGGCGGGCAGGCAGTGCATGTACAGGGCCTTTCCGTTCTTGGTGGTCTTCATGAGTTCCTCGGTGCAGCACCAATCCTTGTGGTTGGCGTTCTGGGCCAGCAGCTCCTTCTCCAGAGCCTTGATGCCCTCGCTGTCGCCCTCGGCGTACAGGTTGGTGCGCTTTTCCATGGCGGCAAAGGGAGCCCAGCTCTTGGGATACACGATGTCGGCGTCCTTGAAGGCCTCGGCCATGGAGTGGGTCTTGGTGAAGGTGCCGCCGCTCTTGGCCGCGTTGGCCTTGGCGACCTCCTCGACCTCGGGCATGACCTCATATCCCTCGGGATGGGCCAGGACCACATCCATGCCAAAGCGGCTCATCAGGCCGATGATGCCCTGGGGCACGGAGAGGGGCTTGCCGTAAGAGGGGCTGTAAGCCCAGGTCATGGCGATCTTCTTGCCCTTCAGGTTCTCCACGCCGCCGAACTCATGGATGATGTGCAGCATGTCGGCCATGGCCTGGGTGGGGTGGTCGATGTCGCACTGGAGGTTGACCAGCGTGGGCTTCTGCTCCAGGACGCCGTCCTTGTTGCCCTGGGTCACGGCCTCGACCACTTCCTTCTGATAGGTGTGGCCCTTGCCGATATACATGTCGTCACGGATACCGATGACGTCGGCCATGAAGGAAATCATGTTGGCCGTCTCGCGGACGGTCTCGCCATGGGCGATCTGGCTCTTGCCCTCGTCCAGATCCTGCACCTCCAGGCCCAGCAGGTTACAGGCGGAGGCGAAGGAGAAGCGGGTCCGGGTAGAGTTATCGCGGAACAGGGAGATGCCCAGGCCGCTCTCAAAGATCTTGGTGGAAATGTTGTTCTCACGCATGTAGCGCAGGGCGTCGGCCACGGTGAAGACAGCCTCGATCTCGTCGTCGGTCTTGTCCCAGGTCAGGAAGAAGTCGCCCTCGTACATCTCCTTGAAGTTGAGCTTGTTGAGCTTGTCAATATAAGCCTGCAGTTTGGCATCCATAATCTTGTTCTCCTTTATATTCAGGTTTTCATGTCAGTTCTGTATGGACCGGAGGCGAATCGGGTCGTTACAGAGGGGATGGAACCGGGGGAGCGCCGCCGGATATTCCGGCGGTCCTCCGCCCGTCCGCACAGGAAAAACTTATTTAATGTCGTTGTCGGTCAGAGTGGCGCGGAACTGAGTCACGTCGTCGGTCTTGTTCTCCTCCTTGTACAGGCCGGGCACGGCGGAGTACAGGGCGGCGCAGCGGACCAGATCGTCCTTCCAGGTGATCTCGTTGGGGGCATGGGCCTGGCTCTCCGCGCCGGGGCCGAAGCCCACGCAGGGGATGCCGTAGCGGCCCTGGATGGCCACGCCGTTGGTGGAGAAGGTCCACTTGTCGGTCAGAGGACGGCCCTCGCGCAGATGCATGGCGTCGCGCTTGGGATTGGCGTCGGTGTGGCCCAGACGCTTGTCGCCGAACAGGCCGTGGTGCGCGTCCACCAGCGCCTGGACATGGGCGGCGGTCTCCTTGTTGATCCAGGTGGGGAAGTAGCACTCGGTCTCATAGACCTCGCCGGTCCACGCGGGACGGTCGTACATGTACATGGAGACCTTCACGTCGTCGCCGTACTTTTTCACGCTGGGCAGCTGGCGGATCTCCTCCAGGCAGGAGTCCCAGGTCTCGCCGGCGGTCATGCGGCGGTCGATGGAGATGGCGCAGGAGTCGGCCACCGCGCAGCGGCTGGGAGAGGTGTAGAAGATCTGGGAGGTGGTGCAGGTGCCGCGGCCCAGGAAGCGGGCGTCCTCATAGTGCTCGGGGTTGTACTTGGGGTTGAGCATCTTCACGAGGCCCTTGATCTCGGTGGAGTCGGCGTCGTCATTCTCGTTGAGGGCGCGGACATCCTGGAGAATGTCGGCCATCTTGTAGATGGCGTTGTCGCCGCGCTCGGGGGCGGAGCCGTGGCAGGAGACGCCCTTCACGTCCACGCGGATCTCCATGCGGCCGCGGTGGCCGCGGTAGATGCCGCCGTCGGTGGGCTCAGTGGAGACCACGAACTCGACCTGCTCCTTCTTGATGCCGTTCTGGGGGAAGAACTTGTTGACGATGTACTGCCAGCACATGCCGTCGCAGTCCTCTTCCTGAACGGTGCCCACCACCATGATCTTGTATCCGGGAGGGATCAGGCCCAGGTCCTTCATGATCTTGGCCCCGTAAGTGGCGGAGGCCATGCCGCCCTCCTGGTCGGAGCCGCCGCGGCCGAAGATCACGGCGTCATCCTCGTAGCCCTTGTAGGGATCGGCTTCCCAGTTGTTGATGTTGCCGATGCCCACGGTGTCGATGTGGGAGTCAAACGCAATGATCTTGTCCCCCTCGCCCATCCAGCCGATCACGTTGCCCAGACCGTCGATCTCGACCTTGTCGTAGCCCAGCTTTTCCATCTCGGCCTTGATGCACATGACGACTTCCTTCTCCTCGCAGCTCTCGCTGGGATGGGAGATCATGTCCCGCAGGAAGCGGCTCATGTCAGCGCGGTAGCTCTCGGCCGCGGCCTTGATCTTTTCAAAATCCATGACTAATCCTCCAAATTACATATATGACTTTTTTTGTAAACAACGGGTAAACAATCCGGCGGCCCCGCGGCCACGGGGCCGCCGTTTGCTGAGAGACGCTGTTTGCTTGTATCGCAGGAACCGTCTTACTTGTTCAGTCGATAACCTTCGTACTCAGCCAGCGGCGTGCTGGTGGTGGGATATTCGCCGTCCCAGATGATGCGGCGGAACTTCTGGGGATCGGTGTTGCCCTCAGTGGAGATCATCAGCACCTGGCTGAAGCGGTCCAGGCCCAGGAAATCCTTGAGGTCTTTGTAATCGGGGTTGTTCATGATGGCATCCAGGCAGCCCATGCCCACGGCCCCGGACTCGCCGGAGATGACCACGGGATCGCCGTCGCAGGGAACGCCCAGCATACGCATGCCCTTGGCGCTGACCCAGTCGGGGCAGGAGGTGAAGACGCTGGAGTGGTTGCGCAGGATGTCCCAGCCGATGATGTTGGGCTCACCGCAGGCCAGACCGGCCATGATGGTCTTCAGATCGCCGGTGACGATACGGGGATTGCCGTCGCCCACCAGCGCGCCGCGGAACAGGCAGTCGGCCGCAGAAGTCTCCATGATGACCACCTTGGGAGGATCGTTGGGGAAGAGGTTGTGGAAGAAGCCCTGCACCGCACCGGCCAGAGAGCCCACGCCCGCCTGCACAAACACATGAGTGGGACGGTTCACACCGATCTGACGCAGCTGCTCAGCCGCCTCGGAGGCCATGGTGCCGTAGCCCTGCATGATCCAGGAGGGAATGTCCTCGTAGCCCTCCCAGGCGGTGTCCTGCACGATGACGCCGTTCTCGCACTCGTCGGCCTCCGCCGCGGCCATGCGCACGCAGTCATCGTAGTTCACGTCCTCAATGGTGACCTTGGCGCCTTCCTTGGCAATGTTATTGTAGCGGGCAATGGAACTGCCCTTGGGCATGTGGACAACAGCCTTCTGCCCCAGCTTGTTGGCGGCCCACGCCACGCCGCGGCCATGGTTGCCGTCGGTGGCGGTGAAGAAGGTGGCCTGACCGAACTCCTTGCGCAGCTGCTCGCTGGTCAGGTAGTCATAGGTCATCTCGGACACATCCTTGCCGGTCTTCTGGGCAATGTACCGGGCCATGGCAAAGGAGCCGCCCAGCACCTTAAAGGCGTTCAGGCCGAAGCGATAGGACTCGTCCTTGACATAGACGCCGCCCAGGCCCATATAGGTGGCCATACGCTTCAGGTTGGCCAGAGGGGTCACGGAATACTGCGGGAAGCTGCTGTGAAACGCACGGGCCTTGGCCACGTTCTCCAGAGACATGACATCCAGCCACTTGTCGTCGCTCTTGGGCATCCGGTTGGGTACCCACTTGATCTGTTCCATCTCCATTTTACTTCATTCGCCTCCGTAAAAATTTGAGAGATTGCCTCGCGGAATTTCTTCCGCTTTTCGCAACCATAATACCATATTATACTGATAAGTCAAGTGTTATCCTAAAAATTTTTTATTTTAACTAAAACTATTTTTGAATTTTGTCTATTTTACCTACACTCCCGATATTGCCTTTCCAAAAAATTAGTGTTAAGCTATAAACAAGAGGAAAAATAGGCTTATTTTGAGATTGGAATGTGCAAAATACGGATGGGTTGTATCGCCCCCACCGGATACGTTCGATCCGTATCTACAACCCGCTCCCGCACGAAAAGAACCATCTCAGAGGATTTAAAGGAGGCAACTCAGATGTTCACTCTGAACGTCAACGGCAAGACCATAACCGTCGCGCAGGACCGCAAGCTCATCGACGTCCTGCGCGGGGACCTGAAACTCACCTCCGTCAAGGACGGCTGCGACCAGGGCGCCTGCGGCGCCTGTACCATTCTGGTGGATGGAGCCCCCATCAAGGCCTGCGTCCAGAAGGTCTCCAAATTTGAGGGAAAGGAGATCCTCACGGTCGAAGGACTGAGTGAGCGGGAGCGTGAGGTCTATGTCTATGCCTTTGGCGAGGCCGGCGCGGTACAGTGCGGCTTCTGCATCCCCGGCATGGTCCTGTGCGGCAAGTCCCTCATCGACCGCAATCCCAATCCCACCCGGGACGAGATCGCCTTCGCCATCCGCAACAATATCTGCCGCTGCACCGGCTATAAGAAGATCATCGACGCCATCGAGCTGGCCGCCCGGCTGATCCGGGAGGACCGCAGGGACCTCAAGCCTCCGGCGGTCACCGGCGTGGGCCAGCGGGCCCACCGGGTGGATGTGGCTGAAAAGGTCCTGGGCTACGGCCAGTATGCCAACGACATCCAGATCGACGGAATGCTGGTGGGCTCCGCCCTGCGCGCCCAGCATCCCCGGGCGCGGGTGCTCTCTATCGACACCGGCGCGGCCAGGGCGGTGCCCGGCGTCCACGCCGTCCTCACCGCGGAGGACATCCCCGGCTCCTTTAAGGTGGGCCATCTGAAGCAGGACTGGGACGCCCTGGTCCCCGTGGGCCACATGACCCACTATCTGGGGGACGCCGTGGCCCTGGTGGCCGCCGAGACCTGGGAGCAGGTCCAGCAGGCCAAAGCCCTTATCAAAGTGGAGTACGAGGTGCTGCCCGGCATTTTTGACGCCCGGGAAGCGCTGAAAGAGGGGGCCCCCCTGGTCCATGAGAGCAGCAGCAGCAATATCCTGGCCCACGAGCATCTGATCCGCGGCAATGCCGACGAGGTGCTGGCCAAGTCGGCCCATGTGGTCACCCGGTCCTACTACACGCCCCCCACCGAGCACGCCTTCCTGGAGCCCGAGTGCGCCGTGGCCATGGTGGATGCGGAAAATCAGGAGGCCCTTATCTACTCCAGCGACCAGGGCACTTACGACACCCAGCACGAGTGTTCCCTCATGATGGGCTGGAAGCCGGAGCAGATCCATGTGGTCAACGCCCTGGTGGGCGGCGGCTTCGGCGGCAAGGAGGATGTGAGCGTACAGCATCACGCGCTGCTGCTGGCCTATCACACCCACCGTCCGGTCAAGGTCAAGCTGACCCGGGACGAGAGCATCCTCATCCATCCCAAGCGCCACGCCGCCTGGATGGAGTTTACCACCGGCTGTGATGAGAACGGCTATCTCACCGCCATGAAGGCCGTAGTGGTCACCGACACCGGCGCCTATGCCTCCCTGGGCGGGCCTGTGCTCCAGCGCCTGTGCACCCACGCCGCCGGCCCCTATAACTATCAGGTCGTCGACATCGACGGCACCGCCGTCTACACCAACAATCCGCCCGCCGGCGCTTTCCGGGGCTTCGGCGTGACCCAGAGCTGCTTTGCCACCGAGTGCAACCTGAACCTGCTGGCCGAGGCGGTGGGGATCTCTCCCTGGGAGATCCGTTACCGCAACGCCATCCGGCCCGGCCAGGTGCTGCCCAACGGTCAGATCGCCCTCCCCGGCACCGCTCTGGTGCAGACCCTGGAGGCTGTCAGGGACGTCTATGAGGCTCATCCCAGAGCCGGTATCGCCTGCGCTATGAAAAACGCCGGCGTAGGCGTGGGCCTCCCCGACTGGGGACGCTGCCGCATCACGGTGGAGGATGGAAAGATCTGGCTCCGGGCCGGCGCCTCCTGCATCGGCCAGGGCCTGGGCACCGTCCTCACCCAGATCGCCTGCCAGGCGCTGGGCGTGCACCAGGACGTGGTGGTCTATCCCCAGGCAGAGACCAACAACGCCCCCGACGCCGGCACCACCTCCGGCTCCCGCCAGACCCTTATCACCGGCGAGGCCTGCCGCCAGGCCTGTCTGGAGCTCAAAAAGGCGCTGGACGCGGGCAGCTCCCTCTCTGACCTGAACGGCCGGGAGTTCTATGGCGAATATCTGGCCGCCACCGACAAGATGGGGGCCGATAAGCCCAACCCGGTCTCCCATGTGGGGTACGGCTATGCCACACAGGTGGTCTGCCTCCAGGAGGACGGCACCATTGAAAAGGTGGTGGCCGCTCACGACGTGGGCCGGGCCATCAACCCGCTGAGCGTGGAGGGCCAGATCGAGGGCGGCGTGGTCATGAGCCTTGGCTATGCGCTGACGGAGGACTTCCCCACCGTGGAGGGCAAGCCCACCGCCAAGTTCGGCACGCTGGGACTCTTCCGCGCCAACAAGACCCCCCCGGTGGAGGCCATTATCGTGGAGGCCAACCAGGACTCTGAACTGGGTTATGGCGCAGTCGGCATCGGCGAGATCACATCCATTCCCACCGCTCCCGCGGTACAGGGGGCCTATTATAAGATGGACGGCCAGTTCCGCACCACTCTCCCTCTGGAAAATACTCCCTATTCCCGCAAAAAGTAAATTTTCTCCCGGTAAGCGGACGGCGGCGCGCAGTCAAACCTGCGCGCCGCCTTTTTGGAGTTCCGTAATGTAAACTCCCCGTTTTGTTTTTGTTTATTCCTACAAATACTTTTTAAATAATCACTTTTATTTTATTTAAATAGACTATTTCCTCTTGACTTTCTTTCATTCCTCCTTTAAGATAGTGGCAAGCTCACTACATATAGTCTTTATATCATATAGTTTTTTGGTCCTTTTGACAGGGTCGTTGTGGTGGGCGGTTCCTTCCACCCACGGGGGTATGACCTTGGACGGACGCAACTCTGTCCCCATGCCGAAGGGTCTCAGAGGTTCTCCAAGCCTGTGCCCGCATCTTTCTCCGGAAGACGCATACAGGAGGCATATCCGGCGGTGTCTGTCACACCGGCGAATCAGCCCGCTCGCATGGGCGCGTATCCCATTGCATAGACTGGATGGCTCCAGTCATGCCAATCAAAAGGAGGATAATGTAATGAAAAAGCTGATTCCCTTGTTCCTCGCCGGCGCTCTTATGGCGGGGATCTCCGCCTGCGGAAGCTCTTCGGCCGGTCCGTCCGCTTCTCCCACCGGTTCGGCAAGCGGTTCCGGCTCTGAGTATGAGGACATCAAGATCGCCGTCATGCTCTCCGGCCCTCCCACCGACGGCGGCTACTGTCAGCAGGGCGCCGACGGCATACGTGCCATCCAGGAGAAATACGGTCTGGACGACAGCCAGGTCGCGATCATCGACTCGGTCACCACGGCCGACATGGCCCGCTCGGAAGCGGAGAACATGGCCGCCGAGGGGTATAAAATCATCTTCGGCCAGGGCGGCGAGTTTGCCGAGTATTTCTCGGAAGTGGCTCCCGACTATCCCGACACCTGGTTTGTCACCAACGGCGGCGCCGTGGTGGGAGAAAACCAGTTCCCCATGTGCATGAGCACCGAGGAGGGCGGTTATGTCTGCGGCGTGATCGCGGGCATGATGACCAAGAGCAACACCGTGGGCGTCATTGCCGGCGGCGACTGGCCCTCCTTTACCAAGCCCGGCGTGGGCTTTGCCCTGGGCGCCAAGAGCGTGAATCCCGATGTGACGGTCAAGTCCGCCGTTCTCAGCGCCACCAACACCAACGAGGCCTATGAGACCGCGCTGAGCCAGATCCAGAGCGGCGCCGACTTCATCTTCCCCAACGCCAACGAGGGCACCTCCGGCGCGATCAAGGCCGTGTCTGAGAATCCCGAGGTCTACGGCTTTGGCGTATTCGGCGATTATATTTCCGGCGCGCCCAAGCAGGTCATCGGCAACAGCCTGCCCGACGCCCCCGGCGCCTATGTGGCCGTATTTGACGCCATCATGAACGGGGAGACCACCGGCGACATCATGTTCCTGGGCATGAAGAAAGGCGTTATCTCCTTCCAGTGGAATGAGGAGCTGAAGGCCACCCTGTCCGAGGACGTGGTTGCTGCCGCTGAGCAGGCCATCGAGGACATCAAGGCCGGCAAGGTTGACATCCCCAACGAGTACGAGATCGGCGAGACCGGTACCGAGGTCTACTTCAACTAAATCATGCAGTCAAAACGGGCCAGCTTGGATATCCAAGCTGGCCCGTTTTACCGCCGATTCCCTTGACGGCGCAATGCTTTTTGGGTATGATAGTAGTATCGGAAAATTCTTCTGATGACCCTTGCACTGATTCATATTGAGGAGGATACCCACATGAAAAAGGCACTTTCTCTGCTCCTGTCCTGTTCTCTTCTCACCGCGGCTCTCTCCGGCTGCGGAGGCGGCGGGGCGGAGCCCACACAGGCCGCTTCCGACGACCCCTCCACCTGGAAGGTCGGCGTGATGCTCTCCGGCTCTCCCACCGACGGCGGCTACTGCCAGCAGGGCGCTGACGGCGTGCGCGCCATCGAAGAGAAGTATGGCTGCCAGGTAGCCATCATCGACTCGGTCACCACGGCCGACGACGCCCGGGCCGAGGCCGAGAATATGGCTGCCGAGGGATACAAGATCGTCTTCGGCCAGGGCGGCCAGTTTGCCGAATATTTCTCCGAAGTGGCTCCCGACTACCCCGACACCTGGTTTATCACCAACGGCGGCGCGGTCACCGGCGAGAATCAGTTTCCCATGTGCATGAGCACCGAGGAGGGCGGCTATGTCTGCGGCGTTCTGGCCGGCCTGCTCACTCAGAGCGGCATTATGGGCACCATCGTCAGCGGCGACTACCCCTCCTTCACCAAGCCCGGCGTGGGCTTTGCCCTGGGCGCCAAGAGCGTGGACCCCAGCAACGTGGTCAAGTTCTCGGTCTTGAGCGCGGCCAACTCCAACGAGGCCTATGAGACCATCCAGAGCCAGATCCATGGCGGCGCCGATGTGATCTTCCCCAACGCCGATGAGGGCAACAGCGGCGCCATCAAAGCCGTTTCGGAATCGGAGGGCGTATACGCCTTCGGCGTCTTCGGCGATTACATTTCCGGCGCCCCCCAGCAGGTGGCCGGCAACATGATGGTAGACGCCCCGGGCGCCTATGTGGCCGCGTTTGAGTCCGTCATGAACGGGGAGGCCTCCGGTGAGATCCAGTATCTCGGCATGAAGGAGGGCATCATCTCCTTCCAGTGGAATGAGGACTTCAAAGCCACCCTGTCCGAAGATGTGGTGGCCCAGGTCGACCAGACCATAGAGGATATCAAGGCCGGTAAGATCGACATCCCCAATGAGTATGACATCGGAGAAACCGGCATCACCCAGTATTTCAATTAAATTTCCGCGTTCGGAAACGGCCCTGCCGCAGCTGCGGCAGGGCCGTCTTTACTTTGCCGGTTCCGCTTTGAGACTGCCCGCCCCAATTTCTCCCTGGAAATACCGGGGAAGCTCCTGGAGGAGCATGGCGGCCGCCGGGGAGTGGGGCCGGGTGCGGTGGTGGATGAGATAGAACTGCCGGTCCAGCAGGGGGCTGTCGTAGTCAAAGGCCAGGATGCCGCCCATCCGGACATAATCCGCCGCCGCCAGACCGGAGACAATGGAGATGCCCAGGCCGTTTTTTACCCCCTGCAAAATGCTCTCCGTGCTCTGGAGCTGGGCGGCCAGGATCAGTTCCCGGGGGTCGATCCCGATGCCCCGCAGGAATTCCTCGCTGCGCTTGCGGGTGCCCGAGCCGGGCTCCCGCACCAGAAAGGGGCTGGAGCGCAGCGCCTGTCCGGAAATGGTCCCGTCCAGTTCCCGGAATTCCGGGGTATTGGGCGTGACGATCACCATACGCTCGGAAAAAAAGGGGGTGCAGACGCATCCCGCCTTCTGCACCGGCGAGCCGATGATCCCCATTTCCGCGCCGTTTTCGAAGATCCGCTGTGCCACCTGGCTGCTGTCCCCCTGAAACACCTGAAAAAAGACCTTGGGATAGCGCTTGCGCAGATGGGGCAGAATGCGGGGCAGCAGATACTGGGACGGCACGGTAGAGGCCGCGATGGAAAGCGCGCCCTGAATGTCGGAGGACGCCGTCTTGACCTCCTGCTCCGCCCGTTCACATAGCCCCAGGATCTGGTTGGCGTAGCCGTAAAGGATACTTCCGGTTGCCGTAAGCTGGATCTCTTTGGTGGAGCGGACCACCAGCTTACTGCCCAGTTCCCCCTCCAGAGCACTGATATGGGCACTGATGGTTGGCTGGGTCAGGTAGAGGGCGTCGGCAGCCTTGGAAAAGCTCTTGAGGCGGGCCACCTGTACAAAGACCTCCAGTTGCTTGAGTTGCATCATGATCGTTCCTCTCTCTTCTTGGGTTGTGGTTGCTATTTGCGGAAAACGGGATTAGAATAGAACACGCTCTCCCCCGGGGAGCCATGACTCAAGAAAGCGGGTGCGGAATATGTCGTCTGATGTAAGCAAGATTAAATTGACCGAGATGACCTCAGCCGGTGGGTGAGGGGCCAAAATAGGACCGGGTGTCCTTGGAAAACTGCTCGCCGATCTGCCCCGCATCTATGACCCGAACCTGATGGTGGGATTTGACTCCAGCGACGACGCGGCAGTCTACCGCGTCAATGATGAGACCGCCATGATCGCCACCGTGGATTTTTTCCCCCCCATTGTGGACGACCCCTTCCAGTTCGGTCAGGTGGCCGCTACCAACGCGCTGTCTGATGTATGGGCCATGGGCGGCACGCCCAAAATCGCTATGAATCTCCTCACATTCCCCAACTGCCTGCCCCTGGAGGTGGTCCAGGGCATCCTGGCCGGCGGGTACGACAAGGTGATGGAGGCGGGCGCCGTCATCGTGGGGGGACACAGCATCGAGGACAAGGAGCCCAAATACGGGCTGTGCGTGATGGGTTTTGCCCATCCCGACGAGATCCTTACCAACGACGGGGCCAAAGAGGGCGATATTCTCGTCCTCACCAAGCCCCTTGGCACCGGCATCCTCTCCACCGCCGCCAAGGCGGGGCTTCTCACGCAGGAGGAGTATGCCGAGATGCTCGCCATCATGACCACCCTCAACAAAAAGGGACAGGAGGCCATGCTCCCCGTTCATCCCACCGCCTGCACCGACATCACCGGCTTCGGCCTGCTGGGCCACGTGCAGGAGATGGCCAAGGGGTGCGGGCTGAGCTTTGAACTCTGGGCCGACGCAGTGCCCATCGTACCCAAGGCCCTGGAACTGGCCAAGGACGGCATCATCCCGGGCGGCGCCTACAACAACATGGGCTATCTGGCCGGCGATGTGGCGGTGGAGTCCGGCGTGGCGCTGGAGCGGGCCGACGCTATGTACGACCCCCAGACTGCCGGCGGCCTGCTCATCACCGTCCCCGAGGCGCGCTCCGGCGAACTCCTCCAGCGCCTTGAGGACCTGGGCGTGCCCGGCGCCGCCATCGGCGTGGTGAAGGCCCGCGGGGACAAGCTGGTGCGTCTGCGTCCCGGACATTGACGTTTCCTCCTCCCCCTCACAGAAAGGCGGACTCCGGCTCAGCCGGGGTCCGTTTTTTTGCGCGGATCTCACACCGTCCCCTCCCCAGGCTGTTCTTTCCCAGTATACACCTTTCGCTCATAATTGAAAATATTTTATTTAAAAATAGAATAAAATATATTGCAATTATTCCACATCCTTCTTTATTGTTTTTTTCAATATTTTCGCCATATCCATATCATTCTTTTCAATTTCCATTCTGCGGAAATGGCGGCTATAATAGACGGGTAAGTACGCATTGTGTGGCGTGCAAGGGTAAAAAGGAGGAACTTTTTATGTCAAAGCTGAAACAGCACGGCCCCATTATCGCGGCCGGCGCGGCGGTGGGCTTGATCGCCGCCATCCTCTCCTGGCAGGGGAATCCCTATAACATGGGCTTTTGCATTGCCTGCTTCCTGCGGGACATCGCCGGAGCCGTAGGACTCCACCGTGCAGAGACCGTTCAGTACATCCGGCCTGAGATCATCGGCCTGGTTCTGGGCGCCATGGGCATGGCCCTGGCGGGGAAGGAATTCCATGTCCGCGGCGGTTCGTCCCCGGTCCTGCGCTTTGTGCTTGGTTTTTGTGTGATGGTGGGCGCCCTGATGTTTCTGGGCTGTCCTTTGCGTATGGTCCTGCGCCTGGGCGGCGGTGACCTGAATGCGGTGCTTGGCCTCATCGGCTTTGCTCTGGGCATTCTGGTGGGCACCTTCTTCCTGCGCGCCGGCTTCACGCTGAAGAAATCCACCCCCCAGTCCAAGGCCGAGGGCTTCGTCATGCCCCTGATCTCCCTGGGTCTGCTGGTGCTGCTGGTGCTGCGTCCCGCCTTTATCTTCTTCTCCTCGGAGGCTCCCGGCTCCAAGGCCGCTCCCATCGCGCTGGCCCTGATCGCCGGTCTTGTGGTGGGCGCGCTGGCCCAGAAGACCCGCCTGTGCATGGTGGGCGGCATCCGCGACGCCATCCTGTTCCAGGACTTCCACCTGCTGCTGGGCTTCATCGCCATCTTTGTGGCCGCGCTGGTGGGCAATCTGATCCTGGGCAATCCGGTTCACTTCTCGTTTACCGATCAGCCCGTGGCCTATAATGACGGCCTGTGGAACCTGCTGGGCATGGTGCTTGTCGGCTTTGGCTCGGTCCTGCTGGGCGGCTGCCCCCTGCGGCAGCTCATCCTCTCCGGCAGCGGCAACAGCGACTCCTCCGTGGCCGTTCTGGGCATGGTGGTGGGAGCCGCCTTCTGCCACAACTTCGGCCTGGCCTCTTCCGCCAAGGGCCCCACCGCCAACGGCCAGATCGCCGTGATCCTGGGCCTGATCGTGGTGGCGGCCATCGGCACCGCGAACCTCAACCGCAAGAAAGCCTGATTTTGGAAAGGAGCATGGAACGATGAACGAACTGGACGCCCGGGGCTATTCCTGCCCCGAACCCGTTTTGATGACCAAGAAGGCCCTTCAGAAGGGCGCTCCCCTCAAGGTGCTGGTGGACAGCATGACCCCCGTGCAGAACATCACCCGCTTTGCCTCCAACGCCGGCTATCAGGTGAGCCACCGGGCCGTGGGCGAGGACTTTGAGCTGACCATCACCAAGTAAGATGGAACAGATCGCCACTTTTCACACCCACTTCGGTGCCCTGACCTTTCAGAAGAAGCTCCGGGCGCTGGGAGACGGCGCCGCCATGATGCCGGTGCCCCGGGCGCTGTCCGCCTCCTGCGGCACCTGCGTCAAATTCAGCATGGACTTTGACCCCGCCCTGACCGACGAGGATCTGGACGCGGTCTACGCCGTAGAGGGGAGCGGGAAGTACCGCCTGCTCTTCCAAAACGAAGAGGAATAGATGATATGCCAGAGGCCGTCCCCTCCGGATAAAAAGCGCGGCATTTCCACAGGACATAAAACCCCCGCCGTTCCGAATGGAACGGCGGGGGTTCAGCGTGTCGAAAAACTTCGACACGCTTCTCAAAAATGCAGGCATTTTTTCGAGGGGATGCAGGCCGCTGCGCGCACTCGCTTTCGCTCGCACACTT
>JAHAEW010000097.1 GCA_018374635.1 Clostridiales bacterium | reverse complement strand
AACCGTCATTCTCAACCCGGCACCCGCACCGGACAGCCTGCCTGATGAAGTATATGCGGGACTGGACTATCTGACCCCCAATGAGAGCGAATTCAAGCGCCTGACCGGCTGCCCGACCGATGAAGTGGAGGAGCTTGCGGTTCACTGCAAACCCCTGCTGGAGAAAGGGACGCGGAATATCATCATTACGCTGGGAAGCCGCGGTGCCCTGCATGTCAACCGGGAGGGGCATACGCTTTACCGCCCGCCCGAGGTACAGGCGGTGGATACCACAGCGGCAGGAGACACCTTCAACGCGGCGCTGGCCCGGGAGCTGGCGGACGGCCGCTCCACGGAGGAGGCGATCGTCTTCGCCAATATGGCGTCCGCCCTGGCAGTGTCCAGGGTAGGGGCACAGGATTCCATCCCATCGTATGAAGAAGTATTGGATTTTAAGAAGCGCATGGAGTGAATGCGGATGAGCGACATCATTGTTAAGACCACCGGGCTGTGTGCAGATTTCAAGATCAAGGACCGGATGGTTCGGGCGGTGAACCGGGTTTCCCTGAGCCTGGAGCGGGGCAAGACGCTGGTGATATTGGGGGAGTCCGGCTCTGGAAAGAGCACCTATATGAAGGCGCTGCTCCGGATTCTGCCCAAGACAGCCGCCGTAGAGGGACAGGCGGAGTTTCTGGGAAATGACCTGTTCCGAATGAGTGAGAAGGAATTCCGGGATATCCGGGGCAATCGGATGGCCATGATCTATCAGGACTCTCTGTCCGCGCTGGACCCGATGTATAAGGTGGGCTATCAGATTGTAGAGACCATCCGGGCGCACTCCAGCCTGACAAAGGCAGAGGCCAGGGAGCGGGTAGAAGAGCTCTTCGTCAAGGTGGGTATCCCTTCGCCCAGGGAGCGGATGAACGCCTACCCACACGAGATGAGCGGCGGCATGCGCCAGCGGGCGGTCATCGCTATGGCGCTGTGCTGCAATCCCTGCCTGCTGCTGGCGGACGAGCCCACAACGGCCCTGGATGTCACCATCCAAAAACAGATTCTCAACCTGTTCTTGGAGCTGCAGGAGAGCGACCGCATGTCCATCATGATGGTGACCCACGACATCGGTGTGGCGGCCCAGGTGGCGGATCAGATCGCCATCATGTACGGCGGTATCATTCTGGAGTGCGGCGCCACCAGGCAGGTGCTGGAGACGCCGGCGAACCCCTATACCAAGGCGCTGATCGCCGCGCTCCCCAAGAGCGGCAACCGGGAGCGGCTGGTTGCCATCGAGGGACAGCCGCCCACCATTGTCCATATGCCGCCTGGATGCCCCTTTTCCAACCGCTGCGCCTACGCAACCGAGGCGTGCCGGCAGAGCGTTCCAGAGCTCAAGCCCATCAATGAGCACCATATGACGGCGTGTCATATGAATTTAGTAACGTCTGGAGGTAAATGAGGACATGAAACACGTGAAAAGATTCCTGGCGCTCTCTCTGGCGGCAGCCCTGTTGGCGGGCTGTGTCTCCTGCGGCAATTCGGATGAGAAAACCTCGCCCACCGGCGGCGGTTCCGGTGTGGACAGTACCGGCGACGGCGGCACTCTGCGGATTGCGATGACCTGCGCGGCCCTGCCCAATACCGATTCCGAGCCCACGGAGGGGCAGGAGGGTTACCGCTTCGTCAGCTTCCAGCTCTATGACGCCCTGGTGAAGTGGGATGCGAGCTCGGAAACTGAGGCCGGCAAGATTATCCCAGGCCTGGCCACCTCCTGGGAGCAGAACCCGGAAAACCCCAAGCGGTGGACGTTCCATCTGCGGGAGGGAGTCAAGTTCCACGACGGAACGGATTTCAAAGCGGACTGTGTGATCTTTGCGCTGGACCGCGTGATGAATCCTGACTTTGAGTACTACAGCACCACCTGCGCCGCATCGGTGGGCAGCTTCCTGGCCAATATCGAATCCTATGCCAAGGTGGACGACTACACGATCACCATTGACACTGTGCAGGACAACAACGCCTATCTGATCTACGATCTGCCCTATATCATGATTCCCTCCATGGAGGCGGTGAAGGAGAAGGGCGACGGCTTTGCCGACGCCCCCGTAGGCTCCGGGCCCTTCCGGTTTGTCAGTAAGATCGCGGGCCAGGAGCTCGTCATGGAGCGGAACGAGAACTACTGGGGGAACGTGCCGCAGATCAAGACACTGATCCTCAAGCCCATCTCCGACGCGTCGGCCCGCCTGGCGGCCCTCCAGTCCGGCGAGGTGGACTGGGCCGAGGTAGTTCCCGTGGAGTCCCTGGAGTCTCTGAAGTCCCAGGGCTATCAGGTCAAGCTGAACGACTACCCCCATGCGTGGCTTTACATCATGAACACGGAGTCCGGCCCCTTTGCAGATGCCCGCGTCCGGCAGGCTTTCAGCATGTCCATTGACCGGGAGGGACTGTGCAATGACATCCTTCAGGGTGTGGGCACACCGCTGGCGCAGTTGATGTATCCAGGTTCTCCGTGGTATGCGGAGGGTGTGGAGGAGTATACCTATAACCCGGAGAGGGCGAAAGAACTGCTGGCCGAGGCCGGCTATCCCGACGGCTTTACCACGACCTTTGTCTGCCCCACCAGCGGCTCCGGCAACATGTTCCCCCAGATTATGAATGAGTACATCCAGAAGTGCGCCGAGGAGGTCGGTATCCACATTGAGCTGGATATGTCGGAATCCGAGCGGGTGTGGGACGTAATGAAGGTGGGCTTCAAGGATGAGTACGCCGATGTGGGCGCGCTCAACACCTCCTTCTATACCATGTTCCCCAATGTGTTCCAGAAGTTTGCGGGCACGGGCGGCTCCTTCAACACCGGCAAGTACAGCAACCCGGAGTACGATGCCTGTATCGAGGCGGCCTATGCGGCCACGGACGAGGCGGAGTCCACCCAGCAGTTCATTGAAGCCGAGAAGATTTTTACCGAGGAGCTGCCCTGGGTGATCGTCTGCAACGACCGGAACCTGAGGGTTCTGGCCCCCAATGTGCAGAATTTTGCCCAGTCCCAGACCTGGTATGTCGATTTGACGACGGTTACCGTCGAGTAAGAGAACCCCGTCTCATAAGCGCTGTCATTTCCGGCAAAAGACTCTGGCCTGCGGCCAGTGAAACCTGGCCGCAGGCCGCAGTATACAAGGGGAGTTAGTATGGTCCGAGTTATCTTGAAACGAATAGGCCTGGCGTTCCTCACGCTCTTCGGTGTGACGGTTATTGTATTCGCCCTGCTGCAGATGATGCCGGGAGAACCCATTGACAGCATTGTGCCTCTGGATGCTTCGGAGGAGCTCCGGCAGGTGATCATCGACCAGTATGGTTTTGACCAGCCACTCTATATGCAGTATTTCATGTGGCTGGGCAACGCGGTGCGCGGCAATTTTGGGAACTCTGTCAGCGACAACCGGCTCGTGCTCAGCGTGGTCAGCGAGGCCCTCCACAATACCCTGATTCTGGCGCTGGGGGCCAGCATCTTCGCGTTCCTGCTCAGTATCCTGATCGGTGTCTACAGCTCGTACCGGCCGAATTCCATCTTCTCCTGGATCGGCACGGTATTCGGCATCGGCGGTATCAGTATTCCAAACTACTGCCTGTCATTGATCCTGATTGGTATCTTCTCCGTCAACCTGCGCCTGCTGCCGTCTACAGGCATGTATACCAGTGGGGACTATACCTTCTCCTCCCTCATACAGCACCTGATTCTTCCCGCTATCGCGGCCGGCGCCATGACACTGGGGATTATGACGCGGATGGTGCGCAGCTCGGTCTCCGAGATGCGCAGCCGGAGCTTTGTCACTACCCTGCGGGCGAAGGGACTCAGTGAGCCGGCCATCATGCGGCATGTGCTGCGCAACAGCTTTCCCACGCTGCTGACCGTAGCGGGCCTGCAGTTCGGCTACCTGATGGGCGGCTCCACGATGGTGGAAACCATTTTTTCCTGGCCGGGAATCGGCCTGATCATCTATCAGAGCATCTTCACCAGCGACTTTCCCGTGACCCAGGCGGCCATCCTGATTGTGGCGGCGATCTTTGTCAGCATCAACCTGCTCATCGATCTGCTCCGCATTGTGGCAGATCCGCGCCTGAGAAAATAAAGACCTGCGGGATACAAAGGAGTGATTGTTTTGCTGTCATCCATTGGCTCCAGAGCTGCGGCGGATCCGGAGGAGCTCCATTTCCGCAGGGAGGCGCGCAGCCGCTTTGTGCGGACCTTTCTCCGTTACCCGGCGGCCCTTCCCGCGCTGATCCTGTTCGTGATCGTGGTGCTGTGCGCCCTCGGCGCGCCGCTGCTCACCCAGTATACCCCCTTTGAGGGCAATGCGGCGGAGCGGCTGCAGGGCATCGGCACGGCCGGCCATCTGCTGGGAACAGACGAGCAGGGGCGCGACATCCTGACCCGCTGCCTGTACGGCGGGCGCCTGAGCCTGCTGATGGGCTTCCTGCCGGTGGCGCTGGCCACCATCGTGGGCAGTATCCTGGGGATCATTTCCGGCTATTTCGGCAAGGCCTATGCCCAGATCATCATGCGCACCCTGGATATTTTCTATGCGTTCCCCTCCATTCTGCTGGCCATCGCGCTGTCCTCGGTTCTGGGCTCGGGCCTGTCCAGCATCATCATTCCAATCGCCGTCATTCTGGTTCCGCCCATCGCCCGGGTGGCCGAATCCACCGTGCAGGATATCATGCCGGAGGACTTTATTGAGGCGGCGCAGACCTCCGGGGCCAGCCCACTGAAGGTTATCGTGTTTTTCATCATACCGAACACCTTTGGGCGGATCTTCATCTACTGTACCACGCAATTCAGCGTCAGCATCCTGTCGGCCTCTGGCTTGAGCTTTCTGGGATTGGGCATTTCTCCCCCCACGCCGGAATGGGGCTCCATGCTGAACGCCCTGCGGCAGCAGATCTACATCAATCCCCTGATTACCATTATTCCGGGCCTGTTCATTTTTGTCACAGCCCTGAGTGTCAATATCATCTCAGACGGCCTGAAGGACGCCATGGAGGCCAACAGCTAAGCCCGCGCGGTATGACGGCGCGCCGTGATTGGAGAGCGTACAATGAGCAAGATTTTAGAGGTCAACGACCTGTGCAAGTCCTTTGTGGTAAAAAAGCGCCTGCTGGGCGAAAACGACGTGGTTTCAGCAGTAAATCACGTTTCCCTCGGCCTGGAGGAGGGGGAGGTGCTGGGCATCGTCGGTGAGTCCGGCTGCGGAAAATCCACGGTTGCGCGGCTGCTCCTTCACAGCATCCGGCCGGACAGCGGCACAATGAAGCTCTGCGGGAAGGAGTACGACATGGCCCATGCCACGGGGCAGGATGTGCAGACCTTTCGGAAGAATATGCAGATGGTCTTTCAGAACCCCTACTCCTCCCTGAACCCCAAGATGAATGTACTGCAGAACATCACCTTCGGCCTGACGGCCAATCAGGTGCCCAGAGATGAGGCATGCCGGCGGGCATACCGCTACCTGGACGCGGTTGGGATGCAGAAGTCCTTCCTCAATAAATACCCCAACAGCCTGAGCGGCGGGCAGCGACAGCGCGTGGCGGTGGCGCGGGCCCTGGCAATGGAGCCTAAAATCATCCTGGCCGACGAGCCGGTGTCCGCACTGGACAAGTCGGTGCAGGCGCAGGTGCTCAACCTGTTCCACGACCTGCAGAAGGAGTTCGGCATTTCGATTATTTTTATCTCCCATGATCTGAGCGTAGTGGAGTACATGAGCGACCATATTGCGGTGCTCTACCTGGGCGAGGTCATTGAGTACAGCACCTCCGAGGAGCTCTATCACAACCCCAGGCACCCCTATACCAAGGAGCTGCTGCGCTCCATTCCCCAGATCAGCGGAGACGCCCGCCTAAGTACGGCCAACAGGGAGCCGCCGATCGAGCTGCCCAGCCCGATCAGGCCGCCCTCCGGCTGCCGGTATCACCCCCGCTGCCCGTACCGGACGGAGAACTGCTCCAAGCATATTCCGGCGCCTGCCTTGGTGGGACGGGACCACATCGTGAAGTGTCACCGCTGCGCCGCACAGAATCAACCGATTGAACCGATGGAAGGGAGCTTGATATGAAAAAGTACAAGATGCTGTTTGCCGGGGAGTCCTGGCTGACCCATAACATGGAGGTAAAGGGGTGGGACGACTTCTCGGTTGGCGGGTATGGAACGGAGATCGACCGAATCCATGCCGCGATGGACGAGTTTGCAGAGATCACCCACCTGCCCTCCCATCTGGTGGGAGAGAAATTCCCCTCTACGATGGAGGAGCTGAAGACGTATGATGTGGTGATTCTCAGCGATGTGGGGGCCAATACCCTGTTGCTCCACCCCCTGGTGTTTACCCAAAGCGTCCGTTTCCCCAACCGCCTACAGCTCCTGGCGGACTATGTAGAGCAGGGCGGCGCCCTGGGGATGATGGGAGGCTACATGACCTTCCAGGGCATCGGCGGCAAGGGCTGCTACCACGGTTCGCCCATCGAGAAGGCACTCCCGGTCGATTTTCTCCCCTATGACGACCGGCAGGAGCACCCGGAAGGCATTGATCTGAAGGTGGACCCCCAGCGCCATCCGGCACTGAAGGGGCTGCCCGAGGAATGGCCCTATCTGCTTGGCTACAACAAGGCCGTAGCCAAGCCGGGGGCACAGGTGGCGGTGGAATACCAGGGAGACCCCATCCTGTCCTTCTATGAGTACGGAAAGGGCAGAAGCTTCGCTTGGGCCTCGGACTGCGCGCCCCACTGGATGCCCCCCGCTTTCTGTGAATGGGAGTATATCCACCTGTTCTGGAAGAACATGATCGACTGGGTGGTGCAGAGATGACCGGCCGGAGAGAAGGGGCGGAACAATGAAGGTAAAGGTTGCCGCCATACAGATGTCGGCGGACATCGGAGGGCGGGAGGCAAACGTGGAGCGCGCGGAGCGGCTGCTGATTCAGGCGGCCAGGCAGGGGGCCGATCTCTGCGTGCTGCCGGAGCTGGCGCTGGATGAGTTTTTCCCGCTGTATAAGGACACCCGCTACTTTGCCTACGCGGAGGAGTTGGACGGGCCAACCGTCCGGCGCTTTCGTTCCCTGGCGGGGGAGCTGGGGATCTACTTGGCCCTTCCGCTGTTTGAAAAGAGTCTGATTGGTACCTACTATAATTCCCTGGTTCTGCTGACGCCGGAGGGGACGATCGGTGCGGTCTATCGGAAGGTACATGTACCCTGTACGCGCAGCTATGAGCGCTACTATTTCACACCCGGACCGGAGTTTGTGGTGGCGGATACCCGGTACGGGAAGGTGGGATTGGCCATTTGCTACGACCGGCGCTACCCGGAGACCTGCCGTGAGCTGATGAAGAAGGGGGCCAGGCTGATTCTGATCTCCATCTCCAGCAGCATTATGCCGGGGGGCTTTTCCGAGCTGCCCGTCTTCGAGACGGAACTCAAGACCAGGGCCTTTGAAAACCAGCTCTTTCTCGCGGCCTGCAACCGCTCCGGGCAGGAGGGAGAATACACGTTCTTCGGCCACAGCATGCTCTTGGGGCCGGACGGCTCCGTACTGGCCCAGGCAGATGAGGCGGAGAACGTGGTGGTGCTGGCAGAGATGGAGCTGGAGGACGCGGATAGGGCCCGGATCAACGGCCCGCTCCTGCGGGACCGCCGCCCGGAGCTCTATACCTGCTGATATAAATCAAAGAAATGAGGTAATCGTATGGAATTCTCTTACTTTATGCCGGTCCGTCTGCTGTTTGGCGCCAATGTGATCGACCAACTGGGCGCCACGGCCAAGAGCTACGGCACCCACGCCCTGATCGTGACGGGCCGCAGCAGCACGAAACGCTCCGGTCTGCTGGACCGCTCCATCGCCCTGCTGGAGGCCGCGGGCGTCCGCGCCACGGTATTCAATAAGGTGGAGCCCAACCCCCTGACCACCACGGTTATGGAGGGCGCGGCCCTGGCCAGGGAGCAGGGGTGCGACCTAGTCATCGGCATGGGCGGCGGCTCCATGATGGATGCGGCCAAGGCGGTGGCCTTCTGCGCGGTGAACGGCGGTGACGTGAATGACTATATCTCCGGTGGAAAGCAGGGTACCGGCTGCCTGCCCATTCTGGAGGTACCCACCACCTGCGGCACAGGGAGCGAGGCCAACCCCTTTGCGGTGCTGACCAACCCCGAGACCAAGGACAAGAAGTCCCTGTGGGGAGACCTGATCTATCCTAAAGTGTCCTTTATCGACCCTGAGCTGATGAAGACCATGCCCAAGGAGGTGCTGGCCTCGGTGGGCTTCGATGCCCTCTCCCACAACATGGAGGGCTACCTGGCCACCCGAAGCCAGCCCATTACCGACCAGCTTGCCCTGCACGCCATCCGCCTGACAGCCGGGAGCCTGCCCAAGGTGTACCACGGTGAGGGCACACAGGAGGACTGGGAGAACATCACCCTGGCCAGCCTGCTGGGCGGCATTGTCATCAACACCGCCGGCGTGGGCGGCGGCCACGGGATGGAGCATCCGGTCAGCGGCATGTATAACGTGGTCCATGGAAAGGGACTGGCGGCCCTGACGCCCCCCCTCTTCCGCCACTCTTACAACACCAAGCCGGAGCGTTACGCGGCCATCTCCCGTCTGCTGGGCGGCAAGGACGAGACCGACTGCGCGGAGGCGGTGGAGCGCTTCCTCAAGTCCATTGATCTGAACTGCAAGCTCCGGGAGCTGGGGGTGGAGGAGTCCGGAATCGACTGGATGACGGACAACTGCATCAACGTCTTTGCCGGAAGCATGCGGAATCATACCAAGGCGCTTACCCGGGACGAGGTAAAGCAGATCTATCTGGAGGCGTTTTAATCCGGCGGCCAGAGAAGGGGACCGCCCTTGCTGATAAATTGATTGGAATGGAGGATACGGACATGCCCTGTATTGTTATGTATACCAATATGGAGGTGCCCAAGGAGAAGGCCGAGGAACTGAAAAAAGCCCTGGTGGTTTCCTGGGAGAAGCTTCCGGGTAAGAGTGAGCGGTGGCTCATAACCACCATCCGGGACAACACCACCATGTTCTTCGGCGGCAAAGATACCCCTGCGGCCTTTGTCAACTTCAAGATTCTAGGCAGCCTTGGCAGGGAGAACTGCGAGATCCTGAACGAGGAGTTCCTGACCGATGTCAGCCAGGTGCTGGGTATTCAGAAGGAGCGGATCTTTGTGGCTCACGATGAATGTCCCTCCTGGGGCTGGGTCAAGAACTGAACATGACAGAAAGGAAGGTATTGCATATGCCCTGTATCATCATCAGGACCAATGTGGAGATTCCCAGCGACAGAGCAAAGGAGCTGAAAACGGCCCTGGCCGTGTCATGGGAGAAGGTGCCCACCAAGCGGGAGCGCTGGCTCATGATCGTCATGGAGGACAAGCAGCAGATGTTCTTCAGCGGCAGGGATACCCCCGCGGCCTTTGTGAACTTTAAAATTCATGGGGACTATGACATCGGCCCCAAGAACTGCGAGATGCTCTCCGAGGAGTTCATGAATGATCTGAGTCAGGTGCTGGGCATCCAGAAGGAGCGGATCTTCGTGGCCCACGATGTGTGCCCCTCCTGGGGCTGGGTGGACGACCCGGATCCCAGAGCCTACGGCCCCGCGCCGGTCTGAGTGAACTGCAACAAACAATTACAATAGAAAGTGAGTGGATCAATATGGAGTACAAGTACAAGTGGTATATTCCCGACGCCTACCTTCATTCCCGCGGCACCGGCTACTTCACCAGCCATGAGGGCTGCGCCTTCATCAACGAGACCGGCCGGGACGCCCATGTGCGCTTCACCTTCTACTTCCAGGATCGTGAGCCCATGACCGGCTATACCAGCGTGGTGCCTGCCCGCCGGACCAAACATGCCCGGTTCGACCTGATGGAGAACGACAAGGGTGAGCCCGTTCCCATGAATGTCGGCTATGCCGTGGTTGTGGAGAGCGACATGGATATGCCGGTCCAGTTCAGCCACTGTGACACCTCCCAGCCTGAGCTGACCTTTACCACCACCATGGTCCCCCACATCACCCTGGACCGGGAGGACTAACCCCCAAAATAC
>JAHAEW010000241.1 GCA_018374635.1 Clostridiales bacterium | reverse complement strand
TCTGGTTACGCGGCTGGGTTCCGCCCTCTCCTTCACGCGCCAGACCGCCGCGCTGGCCCACACGGAGCAGATTGCCATCGTCCGTCAGAACTTCGGCTTTGATCTGGCGGCGGGACTTACTTCCGTGCCGCTGGCCCCGGACCAGGAGCACTACTATCTGGAGGTGCGCCGGATCAAATAAAGAGGAATCCCCCGGCGCAGCCGGGGGATTCCTCTTTATGTTCTTTACGCCAGCTTCCGGTTGGGTCGCATGAAGAGCCACTCGGACACGCCCTTGCGAATCACATCGTGCAGCAGGCACTTGGGCTGGAAGCCCAGGGACTGATAGAGCCGCTTGGCCCCCGTATTGAACTGGCTGGTCATGATGAACATATTGGGATAGTTCTTTTCCTCCATAACCCCGATGAAAATTTTGACCAGATCCGTGCCGATGCCCTGGCCCCGGTACTTCTTTTTCACACCCAGCAGATTCAGATAGGGCAGGCCGGCCAGGCCGTTCCGGGTCATATACATGACGCCCACGGCCTCGTCCCCAGGGCTCATGGCTACATAGAGATCGCCGTCCGCCATCGCACGGAGCAGGTTCTCATTCAGGCTGTCCCCCTCGGCGAAGTAGGCGTCGTACAGCTTGGAGCCATAAAAGACCTCCCGATACTCCTCGAGCCGCTCAGGCACGCCCTTTACCAGCGTAAACTTCATCTCCGCACACACTTCTTTCGGATGGATTTGAGGTCACCGCTCCGCAAGCGGCGCATAATCCGCGTGGGTTCCCACATACTTGTAGGCCGGACGGATGATTTTGCCCATGTTGATGAGCTCCTCGATACGGTGGGCGCTCCATCCGGCCACCCGGGCCATGGCAAAGAGGGGGGTATAGAGCTCCAGGGGCAGATCCAGCATGTGGTAGACAAAACCGGAATAAAAGTCCACATTGGCGGATACGCCCTTATACATCTTCCGCTCCCCGGCGATGATCTCGGGGCCCAGCCGCTCCACCAGGGAGTACAACTCATACTCCTCCGTACGGCCCTTCTCCCGGGACAGCTTCTCCACAAAGGAGTGGAGCAGGTTGGCACGGGGGTCGGAGAGAGAGTAGACCGCGTGACCCATACCGTAAATGAGGCCAGCTCTGTCAAATGCCTGCTTGTCCAGCAGGGCCTGGAGGTAATGGCGCACCTCGTCCTCGTCCTTCCAGTCCTTCACCTGCTCTTTCATGTCCTCAAACATTCGAATGACCTTGATGTTGGCGCCGCC
>JAHAEW010000240.1 GCA_018374635.1 Clostridiales bacterium | reverse complement strand
GGAAGGCGTACCCTGTCCGGCACTGGAGGAGATTTGGGCGGAATACACAAAGCCCATTCTTCTGGAGGACGAAGTGCTGGGAACCCTCACGCTGGATCGGGAGATGGGCACATTCGATGGAACCTGCAAATGGATGGGAAAAGAAGTCCGGATCTCGTTGGATGTGGAGATCGAAAGAAAAGCCTCCTGGACCCGCGTCACCAATGTGATGAAGAAGCTGCTGGCAGAACAGGAGGCTTGGGACAAGTCCCTGCGAGCGATGCCTGCCCAAAAGCTCACCACTCAGGCCAACGAATGGCTGGCGGACAATGACCAGACCGACCGTGACCCGGAAAAAGACCCCATCACCGAGGATGAGTTTGCCCGGCGCATCCTCCTCACCGAGTTTACAGTATCTCCCGGTGGGCGTTTTACCGCCTGGTATGAAGATGACGATATGTTCTGGGGCCATGTGATCACTGTGGATGGAACGCTGAAAAAAGGCCCCGTTGACGCTGATATACAGGGATAAGCAGAGGAGGAAACCTAAATGAACAGCGAGCAGATCACGGCTTTTTTACAGGAGCATTGGAACTGGGTGACCCTGGTCATCGGCGCTGTCCTGCTGATTGGGGCAATCATGAACTGGAACTGGCTCTGTGACCCCACCGGCAAGCCAGACTCTCACCGCTATGGCCGCGGCTCCAGACGGGTGATCTTCTTCCTACTGGGAATCGTGCTGATTGTGACCAGCATCATGTCTTGGGTACTGTAAAGGGGACAACAAAATGTCATTCAAATTTACATTCCGGGAGATTACCCCGGAAGATACGGAAATTTTGCGTATTCTCAAACTGCGGAATGCAAAGCCGGAGGAGCATATTTGCTGCGAGATCCTAAGAGGCGACGGTATCACCATGAAGACCTGGTACAGCAAGGCGGATGTAGCCCTCTGGGGAGAGGACTACATCAAGGCCAATTCCAAAATGAAATATATAGACGGCGACTGGACGGTCAGTTTAGATGTGGAGCCGTGGAAGCGCACACACGGCGTATCTTCGAAAAAAGTCACATCCCCGTCCTCTCCCCGTTATCCCACCTGGCTCACCGGCCATGTGAAAGAGTGGGCGGAGAAGCGTTTGCCTACCGTGACACTCTGTTCCACCACCGGCAATGAACTGCTGGAAGTTTGGTATTACGGAGATCTGCTCACGGTGAAAGGAGAGCCCCAATCCTATATTGTAGATGGCTCTCCGGCTCCCGGACTGGTGGCAGCCCGTGACCCGGAGAGCG
>JAHAEW010000239.1 GCA_018374635.1 Clostridiales bacterium | reverse complement strand
CGGAGCCGCCGGCTTGACCACGGGGACACCCAGAAATTTCTCAAATACCGATTCAAATTGGGTGAAGCAGCACGCGCCGCCCACCACATAGACCGTCTCTACCGGGTACTCCCGGAGGTAGTTCCGGACAATGGACGCCATTTTTTCCACAACCGGCTTGATCACAGGAAACACATTGGCCTCCTGCGCCGGGTCCCGTTTGGCCAATTCGGCCTCCTGGGTATTCCAGCCGTGGAAACCGGCCAGCACCAGTGTCATATGGGTGCCTCCTGTGGGCTCGTCGCCCGTGAAGATCACCTTTCCGTCCTTCAGGACGCTGATGCCTGTGGTGCCGCCGCCCACATCCACCACCGCGCCGTCGGAAATACCCAGCACGGAGGCGGCCGCTGTGGGCTCATCCACGATGTTGGTCAGGCGGAAACCCGCCGCCTCCACGACGTTTCCGATAGCCTTCACATTGCCCTCAAGGATGCCGGGCGGGATGGCGCAGGCTCCGGCGTCCAGCATGACGCCCAGACGCTCCTCCAACTGTCCTTTCAGATGTGTGACCGCCCGAACCGCCCCCATGTAGTCCACCACGATACCGTCCCGGACCACCGTGGAGGGATAAGAGGCCCCGGCCACCGGCCGGTTCTGCTCATCCACCACCGCCAGCACGATGTTGGCGGTGCCCAGATCCACCCCGGTACGCAGCGGGCCCTCCCAAGCATTGCAACCGCCGGTTTGAATCAGCTGCTCAAATTCCAGAAGGGTCTCATTGGCTTGCGTCAGCTCCTGGTCCATCTCTGCCCTGCCTCCCTCCCGGCTCACTCGTCAAGGAAAAAGGCCCGGTCGCCGTTTTTGACGCCCAGAGCATTGCCCTCTTCCACATCGATGTGCATTTCCAGCGCGTACTTGTCGGAGACGCGCACCAGCACGTTACAGAGAATCGCGCCCCGCAGGCCCTCGATCTCCGTTTGGATATACTGGCCGTCCTCCACGCCGAAGCGCGCCGCGTCCTCCGGGGTCATGTGCACGTGCCGCAGCGCCGCGATCACGCCGCTGTCCTTCTTTACGCTCCCGCAGGGCCCGATGATCTCAATGCCCGGGGTATCTCTCAGCTGGCCGGACTCGCGCACAGGGGGCTTGACTCCCAGCGTGAAGCCGTCGGCGATGGAGATCTCCACCTGCGTCTGAGAGCGCAGGGGCCCCAGCACGCGCACGCGGCTGAGCTCCCCTTTGGGCCCGCGGATGGTGACGGTCTCCTCCGAGGCGTACTGCCCCGGCTGGCCGAGCAT
>JAHAEW010000238.1 GCA_018374635.1 Clostridiales bacterium | reverse complement strand
CGGAGCCGCCGGCTTGACCACGGGGACACCCAGAAATTTCTCAAATACCGATTCAAATTGGGTGAAGCAGCACGCGCCGCCCACCACATAGACCGTCTCCACCGGGTACTCCCGGAGGTAGTTCCGGACAATGGACGCCATTTTCTCCACAACCGGCTTGATCACAGGAAACACATTGGCCTCCTGCGCCGGATCCCGCTTGGCCAATTCGGCCTCCTGGGTATTCCAGCCGTGGAAGCCAGCCAGCACCAGTGTCATGTGGGTGCCTCCTGTGGGCTCGTCGCCCGTGAAGATCACCTTTCCGTCCTTCAGGACGCTGATGCCTGTGGTGCCGCCGCCCACGTCCACCACCGCGCCGTCGGAAATACCCAGCACGGAGGAGGCCGCCGTGGGTTCATCCACGATGTTGGTCAGGCGAAAGCCCGCCGCCTCCACGACGTTTCCGATGGCCTTCACATTGCCCTCAAGGATGCCGGGCGGAATGGCGCAGGCTCCGGCGTCCAGCATGACGCCCAGGCGCTCCTCCAACTGTCCTTTCAGATGTGTGACCGCCCGAACCGCCCCCATGTAGTCCACCACGATACCGTCCCGGACCACTGTGGAGGGATAAGAGGCCCCGGCCACCGGCCGGTTCTGCTCATCCACCACCGCCAGCACGATGTTGGCGGTGCCCAGATCCACTCCGGTACGCAGCGTACCCTCCCAGGCATTGCAGCCGCCGGTTTGAATCAGCCGCTCAAATTCCAGAAGGGTCTCATTGGCCTGCGTCAGCTCCTGGCCCATCTCTGCCCTGCCTCCTTCCCGGCTCAATCGTCAAGGAAAAAGGCCCGGTCGCCGTTTTTGACGCCCAGAGCATTGGCCTCTTCCACATCAATGTGCATTTCCAGCGCGTACTTGTCGGAGACGCGCACCAGCACATTGCAGAGGATCGCGCCCCGCAGGCCGTCGATCTCCGTTTGGATATACTGGCCATCCTTCACGCCGAAGCGCGCCGCGTCCTTCGGAGTCATGTGCACATGCCGCAGCGCCGCGATCACGCCGCTGTCCTTCTTTACACTCCCGCAGGGCCCGATGATCTCAATGCCCGGGGTATCCTTCAACTGACCGGACTCGCGCACGGGGGGCTTGACCCCCAGCGTGAAGCCGTCGGCGATGGAGATCTCTACCTGCGTCTGAGCGCGCAGGGGCCCCAGCACGCGCACGCGGCTGAGCTCCCCTTTGGGCCCGCGGATGGTGACGGTCTCCTCCGAGGCGTACTGCCCCGGCTGGCCGAGCAT
>JAHAEW010000009.1 GCA_018374635.1 Clostridiales bacterium | reverse complement strand
ACTTGTTCATTTTATCACGCAGCCCTCACTTTGTCAAGCACTTTTTTCAGGCCCCGCTCCAAGTCCGTCCAGCTTCCGCTCGGTTTCTTTTCACTTTTCGACCTGTTTCAGTGCCCTCTCGTGAGGCGCTCAGATAGAATACCACCCCAGCCCTCTTTTGTCAACTCCTTTTTTCACTTTTCTTTTATCTTTATTGTTTGCTGTGCGCTGCTGCCATTTCTGTGATGTTATTCCGTCCTTCTTCTTTCTCTTACATACAGAATGATCGCTCCAATTACAGGGATCAAAATCCCCACACAGATGTTTCCCACTGTGACAGCCTTCTCCATCAGCCAGTTTAACCGAAAAGCATCGGGCACTGTCCACAGCCCGGCCGCCATTGCCGCTCCGGCAATCGTCCAGGGCATCCACTCCCGGTATGTTCCACCGTTCCAATGTTCCAGCACGCTCCGGCAGCCAAAAAACAGCATGCCCAGCAGCGCAAGGTCAGCCAGTACCCACAGCGCCATCACCAGGGACTCCACCCGTTCAAACGCTCCGGGCACCCGCACATCCTTTACCATCATAAAAAAGGGGATATCCATTCTTTCGATCAGGCCCGGCCCAAAGGTCGCAATACAGACCAGTTGAAACACTGCCAGCAGAATGCCCGCCCCCCAGATCCAGCGTGTAAGCTGTCTCCCATTTTCCGGTCTTCTGGTCATATGCCCGCCCAAAAAGGCGGCATATACGCCATATCCCAGCAGCCCAAGTACCGGAAGCGCTCCCCATATGGCTCCAGGCAGGTCTTCGATCCAAATAGGGGCAACGTTTCCCCATTCTGTTTTGAGCGCCCCCAAGCCCAAGGCCAGTACAAGCGCGGTGCCGAGGGCCAGCGCAAACACCTCCGTGGCCCGCAGGAAGGCAGCCCATTTTCCCCGTCCGATCCACACCGTCACCCCCAGCAGGATGAAAAAAAACAGCTTCAGCGGCGTATTGCGGTACGTAGTGGCCAGAAAGCGAAACGCGCACCAGCGGGCGTTCCATCCCAGCAGCAGCAGCCCCCACACCAGATAGGCCAGCGTAACCAGCCGGCCGCCCCACCGGCCAAAGGCCAGTTCCAGCCCGCCGGCCAGTCCCGTCTCCTCCGGTGCGCCTTCCAGCAGCTTGCGGAAGGCCCATCCGGCCAAAAGGGTCACGGGCAGCGCCGCCAGGGCGGAGAGCCACCCCGCCCGTCCGCCCGCCACCACGGTCTCGCCCGGCAGAAGCAGGATCAGAGGAGAGAGAAGCGCCGCGCTGAGCAGCGACAATATCTGCTGCATGGAAATATTATCGGTCTTCATTGGTAGTCCCCCTCATCGTAAACTCGTTTCCCACATCATATCCGCGGCGCAGGGTCCCTTCCACCCGAACTTCCACCGGCATGGACGGCTCCCACTCGTTTTTCAGCGTCTCTTTCTGCCAGGGCGCCGACCGCCCCGCTCGGTTTTCCAACCGGAAGAAATCCGCATCCCAGCGACGGCAGTATTCCAGCGCCTTTTCCAGCCGGCTGCGGCTGCGCTGTTCCAGCCCCTCCTCCAACTGCCTGCGGATCTCTTCCCGGGCCAGGTTTACTTCTCCGGCTCCCTCTGCCAGGTTTGCGTCCACCCGACAGGTCACCGCCAGCCCGGTCACTCTTCCATTTTTCACCACCGGCTCTACCCGGCTCTTGGCCCCCACAATGCGCAGAGCCACCTTTCCCATCTCAGGCAGGTCCAGTTCCAGCACATCGGCGTCCACTTTCCCCATAAGAAGGTTGACGCCTTTTGCTCCCTCGCCGTCCACCCAGTCTACCAGCCGGCCGTATTTAATAAGTCCATAGCCGTCGGCCGCCATGGTCCGCTCCTCTCCCTCCAGACGGAGGGAGGGCAGAAAGGTACATCCCGTCTCCTCCAGGTCCTGAAGCGCATCCTCCACACTGCGGGGCATGGAATGCGATAAGAGGCCCGCGTCATTTTCCATGGCCTCCAGACGCCGGGTGGCCGACCCGGTCTCGGCCGCCGCCTGGATGGCCTCTCCCGCCCGGGCGCCCCGCACCAGATAGACATTGGTCTGCAAGCGCATTTCAATATCCCGCAGCACATAGTCCAGAGAGGCCTCCACGCCCTCCCTGGCCAGCTCCTCTCCCAGCAGCAGCTGGCCCACATGCCCGTAAAAGACATAGGACACCCCTTTCCCCTGCATGGACAGGCAGGCTCCGCTGATGGTCTCCGCTTCTTTCTGCAGGGCCACCGTGCCGCTGCTGCCCTCCCCGCTGCCCTTACTCTGTTCGCCGCTGGATACCGTCACTGAGACCTTCTGCCCTTCTCCGGCATCCACTCCCATGGTCCGCATCAGGGCCATATTTTCCAGTTCCCTGGAGTAGGGCAGAAAATCAAAGGTCTCCTTGCATCCGCTCAATCCGACCAGCAGCGCCGTACCGGCCGCCAGGCACCGGACTCGCTTCATCTGTCTCATCCCTGTTTTCTCCTGTTCGGGGTTTTCAGTATCCGCTCCCGCAGCTTCTGCCAGGGCAGCGGAGCGCGGATCACCGCCCGCGCCGTTCCGCCCAGACCGGCTCCTCCGGCAAAGGGCGCCAGATAGGGCACGCCGAAACTCTCCACTTTGGCCAAATGATAGACCAGCAGCGCAGCGCCGCCCACCACACCGAAGAGTCCCGCGGCACTGGCCAGGACCGCCAACAGGAAGCGCCAGATCCGCAGCGCGCCCGCCACCTCCTGGCTGGGCATGGTATAGCCGGCGATCCCCGCGATGGCCACCGCGATCAGGACGGCCGGCGAGACGATTTTAGCCTCTACCGCCGCCTGACCTACGACCAGGCCGCCGATGATGGAGACCGTCTGCCCGATGGATTGCGGGAGCCGGAGTCCCGCTTCCTGCAAAATCTCAAAGGCAACGAGCATGATAAGCACCTCAAATACCGTCTGAAAGGGTACATCCTGTTTGGCCGCGATCATGGACAGGGCCAGGCGCGTGGGGATCATCTCCTGGTGGAAGGTGGCCATGGCGATATAGAGCGCGGGCAGAAGCAGCGTGACCAGCACACAGAGATAGCGCAGCAGGGTCAGCACCGTGGCGAGCATCCAGTTATTGGATTTATCCTGTCCCGCCCGCAGAAAGCTGCTCACGGTTCCAGGGGCCAGGTATCCAAAGGGCAGGCCGTCCACCAGCACTCCCACCCGGCCTTCGGCCAGGCCGCCGCAAAACCGGTCCGGGCGCTCGGTATACTGGATCAGCGGGAAGGCCGTGGCGATGTCATCCACCAGATACTCCTCCAGATTCCCCGAGGAGAGCACGGCGTCTATGTCAATCCCGGCCATCCGCCGCTCCACTTCCGCCACGGTCTCCGGGTCGGCGATCCCGTCCAGCCAAAGGATGTCCACACTGGTCAGCGACTGGCGTCCCACGATCTGCTCCCGGATCTTGAGCTCGGGCGCCTTGATGTGGCGGCGCACCAGGCTCGTGTTGGTGCGCAGGCTCTCCACAAAACCGTCCCGGGCGCCTTTGAGCACCGTCTCGTTGACCGGCGGGCTCACAGCGCGCTTGTCCTCGGTGGCCACGAACAGCGAGAGAGCGGTCTCCTCCCCCGGACAGAACAGAACGCACCATCCGCTTATCAGGTCATAAGCCACCTGGTCCACCGTAGTCCGCTCGGTGACCAGCAGATTGTAAAGGGCTCCCTCCGCCATCCTGCGGTAGGCCGCCCGGTTATCCAGCTGCCGAAGCCCGTCATCCTGGGCCAAAGGGCGCAGGATATAGTCGCTGACCCGCTCCAGCTTTACCATTCCCATAATGGAACAGAGCACCAGCTTTTCTCCGCTGTCCCCCGGCCGCTCTACCTCCCGCACCGAAAAATCGGCACAGTCCCGAAAGACTTCCCGAATCCGTTTCAGGGTAAGCGCGCCCTCCAGCCTCGGTTCCTTCCTCGGATGAGGCGGGACGGCCTCTTCCCGTTTCTTTTTGTCCCACATGGTACTCCCTCCCCCATATCGTCCGGCCATTGATAGACTTCATTCTCCCCATGCATTTCCCTTTTTATACCGCAGTGCTTCGTCATATCATCCATGTTTGTGCTTGCTCTTTTGTCGGTTTCTCCATATATACTGTCCTAAGTATTTTTATACTTGCAAATTTAGAATTGTAAGTATAAAATTGAACCATAACTTTCAAGTCCGCACTTTTTATGGCTGTCAGCCATCTTTTTTTCTGTTTATACCTATTTTGATAAACATTATACTCCTATTTATGTTTTTTAAACTCTCCCGTACATCTCAGTGCGGGTTTAAAAAGGAGGCCCCTGCATGAAGCCCTTTGCGCAGAAATTAAACGAGCTCACGCCCGAACTGGTGGCCCTGGTGGACGACGTCATTGCCCGTCACGGCGGAGACCCCACCCAGCTGGTCGGTATCCTGCTGGATCTGGAGGCCGGTGTGGAGCGGCATTACATTCCCGAGCCCGCCGCCTACTATCTGGCCGAACGGCTGGAGATCCCTCCCACGCAGGTTTACGATGTGATCTCCTTCTATACCGCCCTGCACGATCAGCCCCGGGCCAAGTACACTCTTCAGGTGTGCGACAGCGCTCCCTGCCGGGTCAAGGACAGCGATACGCTGTGCCGGACCCTCAAGCGGCTTTTGAACCTTGAGGTGGGCGAGGTCACGTATGACGGCCGCTTTTCCATCGAAAAGGTCCCCTGCTTCGGCGCGTGCGACGTCTCCCCCGCGGTGCGGGTCAACGGCGTGGTCTACGGCCATCTGGACAGCGAGGAGCGTATCATGGATATGCTCCGCCAGCTCGATTAAGGGAGGCGTGAAGGCATGAGTAAGACAGTCTCTTTCATCACCCGGAATTTCGGGAAATACAACCCATCCAGCCTGGCTTCCTATGAATTTATCGGCGGCTTTACCGCCCTGCGCAAGGCGCTGGATATGGACGGGGACGCCATTGCCCGGATCCTGGCGGACAACGGCGTCCAGGGGCGCGGCGGCGCGGCCTATGATATGGGCCGCAAGTGGTCCCAGGCCCGGGCCGTCCAGGCCCCCCACAAGTGCGTGGTCTGCAACGCCGACGAGGGCGAGCCGGGCACCTTCAAGGACCGGGAGCTCCTCTCCAGGGACCCCTTCCAGCTGCTGGAGGGCATGATCATCGCCGGCTGGGCGGTGGGCGCCGATAACGGCTACATCTATATGCGGGAGGAGTACTCCCATCTGCGTCCCCAGCTGCTCTCCGCCATTGAGCAGTGTGAGAAGGCCGGCTACCTGGGCGAAAACATCCTGGGCCGGGAGGGCTTCCACTATCACATCCACCTCTACTCGGGCGCGGGCGCCTATGTCTGCGGCGAGGGCAGCGCCCTGTGCGAATCCCTGGAAGGCCACTCGGGCCGCCCCCGCATGAAGCCCCCCTTTATCAAGCAGTGCGGCGCCTTCCACCTGCCCACCTGTGTGAACAACGTGGAATCCCTCTCCCTGGTGCCCCCTCTGCTGCTGGACAAGGATGGGTTCTACAAGAGCCAGGGCACGCCCGACTGCCCCGGCACCAAGCTGATCTCGGTCTGCGGAAACGTCAAGCACCCCGGCGTATTTGAGGTCCCCTTCGGCATCACCCTGCGGGAGATCATCTACGATCTGGCCGGCGGCATCGAGGACGGCCATCAGCTCCAGCTGGTCCAGCTGGGCGGCGCTTCCGGCCGGCTGGCCTCTCCGGCGCAGCTGGACACCCAGTATACCTATAAGGGCATGAAGGGGGCCGATCTCACCGCCATTGGCTCGGGCGCCATTCTGGTGGTGGATGAGCGCACCAGCGTCATCGGCTTCCTGCGCATGACCCAGCAGTTTTTCTCCCATGAGTCCTGCGGCCAGTGCACCCCCTGCCGGGAGGGCAACCGCCACATCGCCCGCTTCCTGGACAAGATCGCCGCGGGCGCCCACACCGAAGAGGACATCAAGCTCATGGAGAAATACGCCGACATCATGTCCACCGCGTCCATGTGCGGCTTGGGCGAGACGGCCCAGTCCGCCCTGCTCTCCGCCATGAAGCGCTTCCCCGAAGTATTTGCCGTTAAGAAGGAGGTGGCTGTCAGATGAGCGAGCCCAAAATGATCCATCTGACCATCAATCATATGCCCGTGGAGGTGCCCGCCGGGACCCGGATCATCGAGGCGGCCCAGAGCATCGGCATCGATATCCCCCACCTCTGCTATCATCCCGACCAGTCCATCAAGGCCCACTGCCGTATGTGCATGGTGGAGGTCGCCGGCCAGCGCAAGCTGCTGGCCGCCTGCTCCACCCTGGTGTGGGATGGCATGGAGGTCGTGACCGACTCCAAGCGGGTCTACGACGCCCAGGTGGGCGTACTGGACCTGATCCTGGCCGATCACCGGCAGGACTGTCTGGCCTGCTCCCGCAACAACAACTGCGACCTGCAGAACCTGTGCCGCCGCTTCAACCGCCTGAAGCCCGATCTGCCCGACGTCTCCTCGCAGGAGCGTCCCCGGCTGGATAACCCCTCCATCGTCCGGGACCCCTCCAAGTGCGTCAAGTGCGGCCGCTGCGTCAAGGTCTGCTCCGAGGTGCAGGGCATCGGCGCCCTCTCCTTCACCGGGCGCAGCGCGGACTGCAAGGTCACCACCGCCTTTGACCTGCCCATGAATGAGACCGACTGCGTCCTCTGCGGCCAGTGTACCCTGGTCTGCCCCGTGGGCGCGCTCACCGAGGTGGATCATACCAGCCATGTCCGTCACGCCCTGCACGACTCCAAGAAACACGTGGTGGTGCAGATCGCTCCCTCGGTCCGCGTGGCCCTGGGTGACGACTTTGGGCTTGCGCCCGGCGCGCTGGTCACCGGCAAGATGGTCACGGCCCTCAAGATGATGGGCTTTGAAAAGGTCTTTGACACCAACTTTGCCGCCGACCTCACCATCATGGAGGAGGGATCGGAGCTTCTGGAGCGCATCCAGAAGGGCGGCCGTCTGCCCATGATCACCTCCTGCTCTCCCGGCTGGGTGAATTTTATGGAGAAGCATCACCCCGAGCTCATCGGCAATCTCTCCACCGCCAAGAGCCCTCAGGGCATGTTCGGCGCGGTCCTTAAGACCTATTATGCCCAGCGCATGGGCTGGGACCCCAAGGATATCTTCTCGGTCTCGGTCATGCCCTGTACCGCCAAAAAATTTGAGGCCACCCGTCCCGAGCTGGGCCGGGACGGCTATCAGGATGTGGATGTGGTCCTCACCACCCGGGAGCTCGCCAAGCTCATCCGCTATGAGGGACTCAATCCGGTCAACCTGCCAGAGAGCGACTTTGACGATCCCCTGGGCACCGGCTCGGGCGCGGGCGCCATCTTCGGCGCCACCGGCGGCGTCATGGAGGCCGCCCTGCGCACCGCCTATGAGCTCTACACCAAGAAGGAACTGCCCCGGCTGGAATTCGAGGCAGTCCGCGGCGAGGTGGGCGGCATCAAGGAGGCCGCTGTCGATCTGGACGGCACCACCCTCAAGGTGGCGGTGGTCAACGGCCTGAAGAACGCCGAGGAGATCATCCGCCGGGTCCAGAACGGCGAGGCCGACTATCTCTTCATCGAGATCATGGCCTGCCCCGGCGGCTGCATCGGCGGCGGCGGACAGCCCATCGGCACCAATAACGAAACGCGCAAGGCCCGCATCCAGGCCCTCTACGATCTGGACAAGAGCCTGCCCCTGCGCAAGAGCCATGAGAATCCCGACATTCAGACCGTTTACCGGGAGTTCTTTGACCATCCCCTCAGCCACAAGGCCCACGAGCTGCTCCACACGGAGTATTTCCCCCGGCCCAAACGCTATGACTTCTCTCCCTACATCGAGAAGTACCGGAAGTTTCTGCCCGATTCGGTGAAAAAGTAACCAAAAATCCCCCGGAAGCCGCAGCTTCCGGGGGATTTTTCTGAAATCGCCTCCTCCTCCGTTGCCTTTTGGAGGGGGACTGGTTATAATAATGTCTGCTGAAATCCCGCCGCGGCCCCCGCGGCCGCCCAATCCCGATACTATATATCTGTGAAAAGAGGAACGTTCATGGAATTCCATGCCAACGAAGGAAAAAGCGTCACCATCCAGGCCATGGGCAAAACCTGGGCCCGCCATGCCATCGCCACCCATTTCGTCACGGTGGGAGAGAGCTATATCGACCTGATGGAGCGGTACGTCAAGCCCGTCTATCAGGAGGGGGACATCCTCTCCATGAGCGAAAAGGTCATTGCCATCTGCCAGAAGCGGGTGGTCACGGAGGAGGAGCTCAAGCCCGGCTTCTGGGCCAAGCTGCTCTCCCGCTTTGTCCACCAGACCTCCGCCGGCCCCGGCATGGGCCTGCCCATCAAGATGCAGTTTGCCATCAACGTCTGCGGACTGCCCAAGATCCTGTGGGCCGCGTTCCGGGCCGCCATCGATAAGCTCCGGGGCGTCCGGGGCACCTTCTACCGGATCGCCGGTCTGGAGGTCTCCGGCCTGGACGGCTTCTACGGCGAGGACATCCCCGAGTATGAACATATGGGCGTGCGCATCCCCGAAAATCCCGCCGGGGTCTGCGACGAGATCTTTGAAAAGACCGGCATCCTCTCCATGATCGTGGACGCCAACGACCTCAATGTGGAGATGCTGGGCCACTGCTCCCGGCTCAACGAGAGCGATGAGGCTCTGCTGGACCTGATCCGGGACAACCCCGCCGGTCAGGACCGCCAGCTGACCCCCTTCATTCTCATCCGTCCCCTGCCGGAGGAGCAGGCTGAATAACCACAAGACCCCACCTGAGACAGGAGCTGCGTCCCCCATCTCAGGCGGGGTCTTTTTTACATATGTTTACCTTATCAAAAAGCGGTTCCGCCCCCGACTATTCAAATTCCTCATGTCTCTGTGTCGGAAGGCCATGGTCAAAAAAGATTCCTACTATTTCTTCTATCCTACAAAAACAAGCGGGATCATCTATATCCATATTTTCAAGAACTTGCCGGATCTCTTCCAGTACGTGAACCGCCCTATTGCAGCCTAAATGGTATATTACTTGTTCTCTCGTTTCCTGGCTCATCCATTTTAATACCAGCTGACCAACGGCCTGTTCTGCCAACACCTGTGGTATGATATTTTCTTCCTTCCCCTGCTCACACATTGAAATCACCTCTTTTACCGCATTATAGGTCAAAATCACCCTAATTTCAATAGGTCAATTCACCCATAATAAATTTGGGTGATGTACCATGTCCCGACTGAAAGAACTCCGCAAAAAGCGGGGATATACCCAGATCAAAATGTACCATTTGACCGGCATTGACCAGAGCGACTATTCCAAACTAGAAAATGGCCGCCGGTATTTTACCTTTGAACAGTGCCGCCGACTCGCTTTGGCACTGGACACCAGTATGGACTACCTGGCCGGCCTCACCGATGTGGAGGCCCCCTATCCCCGCACAAAAGAAACCTAAAAAGCCCTGGCCACTGGCCAGGGCTTTCCAGCGTGTCGAAAAAGTTCGACACGCTTCTCAAAAATGCAAGCATTTTTTCGAGGGGATGCAGGCCGCCGCGCGCGCCCCTTTGGGGTACACACTAGCGGCCTGAGCAGAGTGTTTTCCAACGTACATGCCGTCGGAAAACACGATTTTTATTTTCTTCCGCCGTCTGCGGACGGCGGAACTCTGCGAGGCTCTTGCAGCACAAAGCGCAGAAATACACTTTTTCGGTTTCAGCAACAGAAGGGCTTGGGTCGGCTTATCCCTTCCTCACCAGCACTTTCTCCTCCTTGGACCGCTTCCGCTCCCTTCTTTTTCTCCGCCGCAGGGCCTTGGTCAGCTCGCATACCGCCAGAGGGGTCAGGGCCAGCGCCAGGACCGCGGCCCACTCGGCCGCGCCCAGGGGCACGGTCTTGAAGATCATCTGAAGGGGCGGCATACACAGGACTGCCAGCTGCATCAGCGCTCCCACCAGAAACGCCTTGTTCATGGAGGGGTTGGAGAACAGGCCGATGTGGAACAGGGACTCCGTCTCGCTGCGCACGTCAAAGGCGTGGAAGAGCTGGCAAAAGGTCAGCGTGGCAAACGCCATGGTATTGGCCGTGGCCGACGCCGTCAGCGGGTCGGAGAGCACATACTCCCCCAGGAAATAGGCCGTCAGGGTCAGCAGTCCCACCATGGCCCCCTGCCAGGCCAGGCGGAGGGAAAAGGCCCGATCAAACAGGGGGGCGTGGGCGTCCCGCGGCCTGCGGTCCATCATCCCCTCCTCCACCGGCTCCACCCCCAGCGCCAGAGCGGGCAGGGCATCGGTCACCAGATTGAGCCACAGAAGCTGCACCGGCAGCAGGGGCATCTGCCGGAACTGAAAGAGGGTGGCCAGAAAGATGGTCAGGATCTCCCCGATGTTGCAGGAGAGCAGGTAGTGGATGGCCTTCTTGATGTTGGCATAGATCCCACGCCCCTCTTCCACCGCCGCCACAATGGTGGCAAAGTTATCGTCCGTGAGGATCATATCCGCCGCGCCCTTGGCCACATCGGTCCCGGTCACCCCCATGGCGCAGCCGATGTCGGCCGCTTTGAGGGCAGGGGCGTCGTTGACGCCGTCCCCGGTCATGGCCACTACCTTCCCCCGTTTCTGCCAGGCCTTGACGATGCGCATTTTGTGCTCGGGGGAGACCCGGGCAAAGACCGAAAACTGCTCCACGTCGGATTCCAGAAGTTCCTGCGGCATGAAGTCCAGGTCCTCGCCTGTCAGGGCCAGATCTCCCGGCCGGAAGATGTCCAGCTCTTTCGCCACCGCAACCGCGGTCAGCTTGTGGTCCCCGGTGATCATGACCGGCCGGATGCCCGCGCGGTAGCAGCGCCCCACCGCCTCTTTTACCTCGGCCCGGGGCGGGTCCATCATTCCGGCCAGACCCACAAAAGTCAGCCCCTGTTCCAGTACCGCACTGGAGCACTCCCGGGGCATCAGCTCCAGATCCCGGTAGGCCAGCCCCAACACCCGCAGGGCCCGCCGGGCCATCCCCTCGTTGGCCGAGAGGATACGCTGCTTCTCCTCGCCCCCGATTTTACACCGCCGCAGCAGTACATCGGGCGCGCCCTTTACCAGCACCCGGAAGCCCCCCTCCGGCCGGGCATGCACCGTGCTCATCAGCTTCCGCTCCGAGTCAAAGGGCACCTCCCCCCGGCGCGGCCGGGTCTCTTCCCACACGTTTTTGTCTACGCCCTCCCCCAGGGCCAGCTCGACCAGGGCGGTCTCCGTGGGGTCGCCTGTACATACCGCCTTCCCCCGGCCGTCGCGTTCCAGATGCACGTCGCTGCACAGCGCCCCGATCTCCAGCGCCAGCGTCCGCTGTCCCGGGCGCAGGGTCCACAGATCCACCACTTTCATCCGGTTCTGGGTCAGAGTGCCCGTCTTATCCGAGCAGATGACCCCGGCGCACCCCAGGGTTTCCACCGCCGGCAGGCGCTTGACGATGGCGTGTCGGTTCACCATCCGCTGCACCCCCATGGCCAGAACGATGGTCACAATGGCGGGCAGGCCCTCGGGAATGGCCGCCACCGCCAGGGATACCGCCGTCATAAACATCTCAAAGACCGGCTTGTGAAAGAGGAGGCCTACCCCGAACATCACCCCGCACACGCACAGGCAGACAAAGGAGAGGGTCCCCGAGACCTCGGCCATTTTTTTCTGCAAGGGGGTCTCTCCCCGCTCCTGGAGGAGCAGCATCCCCGCAATGCGTCCCACCTCGCTGTCCATTCCGGTGGCGGTGACGGCGCACAGGGCATGTCCGGCTGTCACCACTGTGGCGCCCACCACCATATTGCTCCGGTCGGCCAGCGGGGTATCCTCCGCCAGCACCGCTCCCGCCCCTTTGGAGACCGGGGCCGATTCCCCCGTCATGGCGCTCTCGTCACAGCGCAGGGCGGTGCTCTCCAGAATGCGCCCGTCTGCCGGGACCAGGTCTCCCGCTTCCAGCACGACCAGATCGCCCGGGACCAGCTCCTCCGCCGGGACCAGCGCCACAGCTCCCTCCCGGATCACCTTGGCCCTGGGGGCCGACATCCGGCGCAGGGCCTCCAGGGCCCGCTGGGCTCCGTCCTCCTGGGAAATGGAGATGGCGGCGTTCACCACCACGATCAGTAAAATAATGGCCGCGTCCAGCCAGTCCTCTCCACTGCTCACCAGCAGCGAAAGCCCTGCCGCGCCCAGCAGCACCAGGACCATGGGGTCCCGGAGCTGGTCCAGCAGGCGCAGGGCCATGCTCCGCCGCTTTCCCTGCTCCAGGGTATTGGGGCCGTACCGCTCCAGCCGCCGGGCTGCTTCCTGCCGGGTCAACCCCCGCTGTCCATCGGTCTCCAGGCCGGCCAGGACCTCCCGGGCGCTTTGACTGTGCCATCCGCTCATGATTTCCTCCGCTCCTTTGCACGTCCACTTTTTTCCAGTAGTCTGGACTATAACCATACCCGGGACACCGGTCCGATTGCAAGGGAATCCTGACGCAGCGCAAAAAACTCCGCGGGAGAGATGGAATATCTCTCCCGCGGAGTTCCTTCTGTCGATAACGTCGAGTGCGATGCAGGAAAAAAGCGGCTCTTTGCAAAGCCGAAAGCCCTCGGCAGAGTTTCGGCGTTAAGCCTCTGCGGATTCCAGTCCGGTCCGGCGCTCGATCTCCCGGGCTACCGCCCGGAGAAACGCGCTGTTGGATGGGCGGGTGGCGCTTCCCACAATGCGCCAATAGGCCGCCTCTCCCTTCTGGTGGAGCTGATGCACCAGATCCCGGATATTTTTATCCACGCTCTGGTAGGTGCCCCCGCTCTCCCGGATCGCCGCATAGTAGAGCTCTTTCATGAGCCGCTTTCCGATGTGGCCGGCCAGATACTCTGCCGCCAGCGCGGCGCAGAGGCTTCCCTTCCACTCGCTCTGCGCTCCCATTTCCGCGAGAATCTCCCAGGCCTGTCCCCGGAGAACAGGCTCCCGCCGGGGAAGGCGGCCGATCAGAAGGTCCACCAGATTCCCCAGCTCGCTCAAATTGACCGGCTTGCGCAGATAAAAGTCCACGCCCATGGCCAGCACCTGATCCACGATAGGCTCGCTCCCCACTTTGGAGAGGACCAGGATCCGGGGGCGCACCGGCGGAGGGTCCCGCTCCAGCGCGCGCAGGAGGGAGATTCCGCTGCACCGGGGCATGATGAGATCCAGCAGGACCAGCTGGGGCTGCCAAGCCCGGATCAGGCGCGCCCCTTCCTCCCCGTCGGCGGCGGATCGGGGACACAGCTCCAGCTCGGGCCGGGTCCTCACCCAGTCCTCCAGCAGCGTCCGGGTGGCGCGGTCATCTTCCACCACCAGTGTGGACACCCGTGTCTCCATGGCCTCTCCTCCTGTTCCTACTCCGGCCTTGCAGCGGGTACCGCCGCTCCTTTCCTGCGGCGTGCCAGGTCATTCCCCTGTCCTGCTCAGGGCTGGGCCGATGCGCCGGGCGCAGGGCTGGCTGTGGGCTCCGGGGCGGCGCTTGCGGTGGGTGTGGGGCTGGCCGCGGCCTGCTGGTTAGCCTCTACCTGGGCCTGGATCTCCTGCGCGTGGGCGGTCAGCTTTGTGTAGTACTCCTCGGGGTCGATGCTCTCATAGGCGTCGGTCAGCTCCACCTGGACGGCCTGCATCCACTCCTCCGTCAGCTGGCTGAAGCGGTACTGGGGGTAGGAGGCCCGGGTCTCGTCGGTGTCGGCGTCCAGCCGCAGGATGATGTGGTAGCCGAATTCGCTCTTGACCGGATCGCTGATCTCCCCCACGCCCAGCGCCAGGGAGGCCGTCTCAAACTCCTGCACCATCTGGCCGGGGGTCGCCGTGTACCCGTCGGGGGAATAGAGATTTCCGTCGGCGTCCCGCCCGTCGTCGCTGCGCTCCTTCATCTTTTCGTCAAAGAGAGCCTCTGGATCGGACGCGGCCCGGAGCTCGGCCGTCAAGGCGTCGGCCTCGGCCTTCACCTGGGCCTCCTCGGCCTCGGAAAAGGCGGTATAGGTGCCGTCCTCATTCTCATGCCGGGTGGAGAGGAGGATGTGCTTAACCCGGTAGATCTCCTCCGCTTCCAGATAGGCGTCCATGTCCTCCTCAGTGGGGACCAGGGGTCCGCCTTCCTCGCTCAGCTTCTCATAGAGATTCTGGACCAGATAGCTGCTCTGTTCCATAAAGCTGCGGAACCCCTCCTGGGAGATGCCCTGGGCGTCCACCGCCATCTGGAGGGTGCCGCCCTGTTCCTCCAGGCTCTTCTCCAGCTGCTCAAACTGGGCGTCCAGCTCGCTCTTCTGCTCCTCGGTGACCGTGACGCCGTATTCCTTGGCCTTGCTCTCGATGACCGAATAGTATTTCACCAGCTGCAGGGCGTCCTCTTTCACATACTGGGAGAGAGTCTTTCCATCGCTGATCTCCTGCTCCCAGGCCTCCTCACCGGAGAGGGCGCCCATCTGCTCCATATAGCCGATGTCCTGTCCCAGCTGAAAGAAGTACTCCTCCGCCGTCACCGGCTCGCCGTCCACCTTGAGCAGAACAGTGTCCCGTGCCATCCCGGTCAGCTTGTAGGTCACATCGTCGGCCGCGGGCTTGCGCTCACAGCCGGCCAGGGCCCCGGTCAGCGCCGCGCCGGCCAGGAGCAGCCCCAGGACTCTTCTCATTTGATCCATGGATATCCTCCTTTTATTTGCTTGTTACACTATACCACCGATGCCCGTCGAGCACAACCGGAAAAGGGCGTGTCCGCTCCGTCACTCCGCCCCGGCGGGGGCTGTGGCGGCGTAGTCCTCCACCAGCCTGCGGCTCCACTTGAGGGCGTCCTCCCCCTTTTTCAGGCGCAGGGCGATGCAGGGGCGCTCCCCCGGCGCCACCACCAGCCGTCCCTGGTATTTCCGCTCGGCGCACAGGGTGGAGACCCGCTCCAGCTGGAAGTCGCTGAGGTAAAAGTGGAGGTTGGTCCCCTTCTGATCGATCTCCAGGATGCCGCTGCGGGCGGCGTCGGCCCGCAGGAGGGCCACGGCGATGAGGTTGTTCACCGTCCGCGGGGGATCGCCGTAGCGGTCGATGAGCTCGTCGGTCAGGTCGTCGGCGTCCTCCTCGCTGCGGATGGCGGCAATGCGCCGGTAGAGGTCCATCCGCTGCTCGGGACTGGGCACATACCGGTCGGGGATGGAGGCCGCCACCGTGAGATCGGCGGAGCACTCGGTATTGCGGGGGATGGGTTCGCCCCGCTCCTCCAGCACCGCCTCCTCCAGGAGCTTGAGGTAGAGGTCGTAGCCCACGCTGAGCATAAAGCCGCTCTGTTCGGGCCCCAGCACGTTGCCCGCCCCCCGGATCTCCAGATCCCGCATGGCGATCTTGAAGCCCGAACCGAACTCCGCAAACTCCCGGATGGCCCCCAGCCGCTTGGAGGCCACCTCGCTGAGGACCTTCCCCCTGCGGAAGGTGAGGTAGGCGTAGGCCCGTCGGCTGGAGCGGCCCACCCGGCCGCGGATCTGATGGAGCTGGGCCAGGCCCATGTGGTCGGCGTCCTCAATGATGAGGGTATTGGCGTTGGCGATGTCGATGCCGGTCTCAATGATCGTGGTGCACACCAGGATGTCCACCTCGCCGTCGCTCATGCGTTTCATGACGTCGTTGAGCTCCTCCTGGGACATCTTGCCATGGGCTACCCCAACGGACACCTCGCCCCCCAGCATCTCCTTGATGCGCCCGGCGGTGCGGGTGATGGTCTCCACCCGGTTGTGGAGGTAGTAGATCTGGCCGCCCCGCTCCAGCTCCCGGCGCATGGCGTCGGAGAGGACCCCCCAGTCGTGCTCCAGCACATAGGTCTGCACGGGCTGGCGGTCCATGGGGGGCTGCTCCAGCGTGGACATGTCCCGGATGCCCGAGAGGGCCATATTGAGGGTCCGGGGAATGGGAGTGGCCGACAGGGTGAGCACATCCACCTGCTTGGAGATCTCCTTGAGCCGCTCCTTGTGGGCCACGCCGAAGCGCTGCTCCTCATCGATGACCAGGAGCCCCAGGTCCTTGAACTTCACATCCTTCTGAAAGAGCCGGTGGGTTCCGATGAGCAGGTCCACGCCCCCCTGCTCCACCCGGCGCAATGTCTCCTTCATCTGGGCGCTGGTGCGGAAGCGGGAGACCACGTCGATGTCCACCGGATACCGGGCAAAGCGCTGCTTGGCGGAGAGGAAGTGCTGCCGGGCCAGGACGGTGGTGGGGACCAGAACAGCCGCCTGCTTGCCGTCCAGCACGCACTTCATGACGGCCCGGAAGGCCACCTCGGTCTTGCCGTAGCCCACGTCGCCGCAGAGCAGGCGGTCCATGGGCCGGGCCGTCTCCATGTCCCGCTTGATCTCCTCGATGCAGCGGAGCTGATCGTCGGTCTCGGCGTACTCAAACTGCTCCTCAAACTCGCGCATCCACTCGGAGTCGGGGGAAAAGGCGTAACCTGGCTGCCGCTGCCGCTCGGCGTAGAGCTGGATGAGGCCCTTGGCCAGGTCCTTGACCGCCTTTTTCGCCCGGGTCTTGGCCTTTTCCCAGTCAGTCCCCCCCAGCTTGGAGAGCTTTTTCTTCTCCTGGGCGTCCTCGCCGCCGCCGATGTATTTGCTCACCAGGTCCAGCTGGGTGGCGGGGACATAGAGCACATCGGCCCCGGCGTAGGCGATCTTGATGTAGTCCTTCTCCACCCCGTCCACCTGCATCTTGACCATCTCCTGGTAGCGGCCCACTCCGTGGTGCTCGTGGACCACCAGGTCGCCGGGGGAGAGGTCGGCATAGGAGCTGAGCTTTGCCCGGTTGGTGACCGCCTTGGCCCGCGCCTTCTTGACGGGGGCCGCGCTCCCTTCTGTGAGGATGGCAAAGCGGGCGTCCGGGAATTCCAGCCCCGCCGACAATCCGCCCACGGCGATGGTGGCCTTTCCGGAGTCCGGAAGGGCGTGGAGGGCGTAGTCCACCGCGGGGCGCAGCCCCTGCTCCCGCAGGAGGGCCTGGAGGTTGTCGGCCCGCTGCCGGCTGGAGACCAGCACCACCGCCCGGTATCCCTCGTCCAGATAGTGGGAGAGGTCGGAGACCGCCGTCTCCAGGCTGGTCCCGTAGGAGGGGAGCTGCTTGGCCAGCAGGTTCAGGAGGGTGCGGGGCCTCATGGGATACTGCCCTGTGGCGAAGGAGTCCAGATAGGCTACCGGCCAGTCGGAGAGGCGGGCATAGAGCTCCTCCAGGGTGCGGACAAAGCGGGCGCACTCCCCGGCCAGAACGCCGTTCTCCAGCAGAGCGTTCACGTCTTCTCCCATCTGCCAGAGATAGTTTTTCCCCCGCTCGGCCACCCGGGAACTTTCGCTGAAGAGCACCACCGCATCTCCGGGCAGATAGTCGGCGGCGGTGGCCATCTCCGGATAGATCAGGGTCAGGTACCGGTCCAGGGCCGGGAAGGAGGTCTCCTGGGTCAGCCGCTCCAGATCCTCCTCCAGATTTTGAAGGAGGGCGGCCTGGTCCCCCTTCCGGCGGCGGACCTGGGAGAGCAGCCCGGTCAGGCGCTGCTTCAGTCCCTCTGTTCCGCCGGGGGTGAGCTGGGGCAGCACCTCGGCCGCCGGGAGGAAGGCCGCCTCCTCACAGTTTTCCGTGCGGCGCTGGGTGTTGACGTCAAAATAGCCCATGGAGTCCGCCTCGTCGCCGAAGAACTCCACCCGGACCGGACGCTCCTGGCCCGGGGAGAAAAAGTCCAGGATGCCGCCCCGCAGGGCAAACTGACCCACGCCCTCCACCTGCTGCCCCCGGGTATAGCCCGCGGCCGAGAGGGCCTCCGCCAGCTCGTTCAAGTCATAGCGCTCCCCCAGCCGGACCGTGCGGCCGGCCCGTTTCAGGGCCTCCGGCGGCAGGGTGCGCTGGAGGAGCGCCTCCACCGTCACCACAGTGAGGGGGCTCCTCCCCTCCAACAGGGCCTGGAAGGCGGCCAGACGCCGGTGCTCATACTGGCGGGAGACCACCGCGGCATGGTGGAAGGTGAACTCCCGGGCCGACACCAGGCGCACCTCCTCCCCGGCCAGGACCCTCAAGTCCCGGCTGAGGCGCTCCCCCTCGGTCTCATCGGCGCAGAGCAGCACCACGCTCCGGCCGGTCTCCCGCCGGACCGCGGCGGCGATATAGGCCCGCAGCACCGGGGAGAGGCCGGAGAAGGCCGCGGGGCATCCCCCCTCCTCCACAGCCGCCAGGAGCTTGCGCACCTCCGGCAGCTCCCGCAGGACCTGGGTCAGCAGCTGCATGCTGTACCCTCCTTTCCAAAAAATAAGGAAGTCATAGACGTGCCGAAAGCCCCCGTTCCCATCCGGGAGGGGGGTGTACGTGTGGACAGTATAGCCCCTCGCAGGGGTGGCCGTCAAGGGAAATGAGGCGCTTCCCGGCACAAAGCCGCCCCCGCCTCAACAGCGTCCAAGCTGTTGAGGCGGGGGCGGACGCATTCTTTCCGGGTCACATCTGGGCCGCCCGGGCCGCTTGCAGGATGGACTCCGCCGTGCGGAAGCTCTCCCGGGGCAGGCTGGTGGGGAGGAGCTCGATCCCCCGGTCCTCCAGCCCCTCCAGCAGGGTGATAAGGGCCAGAGAGTCCAGAAGTCCCCGCTCCAGCAGGTCCACCCCCGGCTCTCCCGCCTCCGGACTCCCGCAGGCCTCCGCCAGCAGGTCCCGGATCTCATCCAGGCTTACCATCTCGCACCCACTCCTTTAAGACATTCCGGTCACATTTTCCGTTGGGGGTGAGGGGCATGTGCTCCACCCACTCATACCGCCCCGGGCACATCCAGGGTGGGAGGCGCTGTTCCAGCGCCTCCTTCACCCCGCTCCAATCGGGTGATTGGGGGCCCTCCACAAAGGCCGCCAGGCTCTGTACGCTCCCGTCCCGGCCCAGCCGGGGGAGCACCGCCGCCCGCTCGATGCCGTCCAGCGTCTCCAGCGCCGCCTCGATCTCCCCCGGTTCCACCCGGAAGCCCCGGTATTTGATCTGTTCATCCAGCCGTCCCCGGTACCAGAGCTTTCCGGCGCGGATCACCCCCAGGTCTCCCGTGCCGTAGGCCCGCCCCGCCGGGGTATTCCGGAACCCGCCAGGTATCCCATTCAGATAACCCGGCGAGAGCTGCGCGCCCCGTAGCACGATCTCCCCCACCGTTCCCTCCGGACAGGGCGCTCCCCCGCTCTCTATGGAGATATCCGCGCCGCACCGCGCCATCTCCCCGATGGGCAGCTCCGCGCCGCAGTCCTCCGGATGGATGCGCGCGGCAGAGACCGCGCAGGTCCCCTCCGTAGGTCCATAGGCGTTATAGAGGAGCAGTTTGGGGAAGCGCCGGAGCAGTTTTTCCGCCGTCCGCGTCGGAAGGACTTCTCCGCAGGAGAGCACCCCGCTCAAACGGGGCATCTGTCCGCAGCAGAAGGACGCATCCGTGAGGCAGAGCCGCAGAAAGGTGGGGGTGGCCACCAGCAGCCCCGCCCAACTTTTCCACATCCGGGCAAACAATGTGGAAAAGCTGCTCTGCTCCTCTCCGGTCAGGGCGGTATGGGTCCCCCCTGTCATCACCGCCAGATAGAGGTCAGCCACCGACAGGTCAAAGGCGTAGCCCGCCTGATTGAGCACCCCCCGTCCGGCACAAGCGGCGATCCCCGGCAGGGAGAGGGCCCAAGTCAAAAAATGGTCTAAACTTCCCCGGGAAATGGGGACTCCCTTGGGCACCCCCGTACTCCCTGAGGTGAAGATGAAATAGGCCGCCTCCGCCGGACCGGCCGTGCTTTCGCACCATATTCCGGGGTCGGGAAGCGCCTCCAGCGACCCCCGGTCCCAGGTCTCCAGTCCGGACAGCCCGATCGGTTCCACCGCCAGCAGCAGCTTGGCCCCCGCCAGCTCCGCCGCCCGGCGCACCCGCTCGCGGGGCCAGCTCCGGTCCACTGGGAGATAGGGCCGTCCGGCCAGCAGACAGGCGAGAAAGCATGCGGGCATCCACGGCTCCTTGTGTCCGTAGACCACCACCGGTCCCCGGCCCCGGGCCAGCACAGCGGCTGCCGCTCGCACCTTTGCCCCCAGAACCGCCCAGCTCATTTCTTCCCCGCCGCCGCAGAAGGCGGGGCGCTCCCCCAGTCTGCCGCAGTTCTCCCGCAGCCGCTCCAGAAGTCTCATACCCTCTCCTCCCGGGGGATGAGGGCGGGGTCATACATCACCCGGGAGTGGTTGTCCAGCACCAGCTCCCGGCCTACCACCTCACCGGTGGCGCGGTCCAGCACCTCCCGGTAGACCTGGCTCACCCGGAACCAGTCCTCTCCCTCCTGGACATAGCCCGCGCCCTCCTCCCGCAGGCGGTAGCGCCGCAGGAAGGGGTGTCCGGCCCGCAGCTCGCCGCACAGGTCGTTTCCCTCCAGCCACACCCGCAGCTGTACGGTCTGATCCGTGTCATTCCGGAAGCGGTAATCCACATGGGGATAGAAGATCGATGTGCCCGTGCCGAAGGGCACCTGCCGCCGGGCGTCCGGGAAGAGCGCGTCCGAGTGATGGTGGAGCTCCCGCACCGTGAGAGGGCTGTTGAGCACCAGATAGTGGATGAGGTTGGCCAGCTGACACAGCCCGCCGCCCACGCCGGCATAGAACCGCCCCCCGCCGATGGTCAGGCCCTCCCGGTATCCCCGCCGGGCGTTGGGCGGCCCCACCAGCGCCCAGAAGGAAAAGACCTGCCCTGGCTCCACGCAGATGCCGTCCACGCAGGGAGCCGCCAGGGCCAGATTCTGCCGCTTGTTCTCCTGGATGGCCATATCCACCCCATGCAGCGGGCGCAGGATGGGGGAGCGGTGCCCCTTCACCACCGCGGGCAGAGACTCCATCCGTCTGGTGCGGGCAAACGGGGTGCGTTCCCGCCAGTCCCACAGCCTCCGCCGCAGCGCCTCCTTCTTCAGGGAGATCCGGTAGCAGACCGGTCCCCACTGACAAAACAGTTTCCTCTCCCCCATATGTTCCATCCCTCTCCCGCGCCCCTTAAGGCCCGCGTCTCTCTGGATTATATCCCATACACGCCGAAAAGTCCCCACAGTTTGGTAACAAAAATCCTCTATGCGCACAGCGCCGCGGGAGTTCTCTCTCCCGCGGCGCCCATTCGCTCCGGTCCCGGCCGGAAGGGCCGCCTGGCTCAGCGCCCCGGTTCCAGCAGCTCCTCCGCCCGGCCGCGTACCGCCAGCCGGTTTCCGTACTGGGCCACAAAGCGCAAATGCTCCGCCGCCTCTTCCGGCCGGCCCAGCGCCCGAAAGAGCTGCCCCAGCTCATAGTGCCAGGCCACCCGCAGGCGCAGGGAGGGCGCCTTCTCCAGGCAGGCTTTCATCGCCTCCTCCAGCCCCTCGGTCTGTCCCTGGCGCAGGGCAAGGCAGAGCTCCTGTTCCTCCAAAGCCTCCAGAAGGGTCTTGCGCCCCAGCCACTGCCGGCGGGCCGCCCGGCGGCCCTGCTCGAGCCACTGTCCGGCCGTCCCCGGGTCGGACAGGTCGCTGCGGCAGACCACATAGAGCAGAAGGCTGTCCGGCTGCCGCCAGAGCTTGCGCCGTCCCTCCACCCGTTCCAGGGCCGACAGGGCCTCCACCTCCCGCCCCAGCAGGAGCAGGCAGAACCCCTCATAGACCCGGTAGCGGACGCTGCCCGGATTCTGCCGCAGTACGGAGCGGCACCACGCCAGCAGAGGAGCGGGATCGCAGTTCTGATCCAGCCGGTCCATCCGATGGCGCAGCTCTTTGATGGTCAGAATGGAGATCGCATCCACATAGCCTATGATCCATACCCAAAACAGCAGCAGCGGGAGCAGCCACCCGTCGCACCAGACCTCTGCCAAGGCCAGCCCCAGCAATCCCAGCCCCATCCAGATCCAGGCGCCCGCCCGGGCGTGTTCCAATATCCAGCGTCTGATAAAAGCCGCCTCCCATCCCATGTGTTCTCCCACACAGAATAGCAGACGGCTTTTGAGAAGAATGAACGATTTTCTTACAAAATACGAAAGATGGCAGACTTAGCCGTTGAAGCGGCTCATGGTCTTGTCCGGCCCCTCCCGGAGGAAGCACTCCACCGCGTCGGCCGCCCGTTTGACGGCCCCATCCATGGTCCTGCGGTCCTCCCCCTGGAATTTTCCCAGCACCCAGTCGGCCATGTCGTAGTCTGGATGGGGCTTCTCCCCCACCCCCACCTTGATCCGGGGGAACTGGTCGCTGCCCAGGTGCTGGATGATGTTTTTCAGGCCGTTATGGCCGCCCGCTGAGCCGCCGCGGCGCACCCGCAGCTTTCCCACCGGCAGGGACACGTCGTCCGAGATGACCAGCACATGGTCGGCGGGCACCTTGAAAAAACGGGCCGCCTCCCCCACCGCCTCGCCGGAGAGGTTCATATAGGTCACCGGCTTCATCAGCAGGACCTTCTCCCCGCCGATTTCCAGCGTATTGGTAAGCGCGCGGTGCTTGAGCTTCTGGATGGGCGCCCGTCCCCGCTCCGCCAGCTCGTCGGCCACCTCAAAGCCCACATTGTGCCGGGTGTTGTCATACTTCTCCCCCACATTGCCAAGGCCCACCACCAGCCAGGATACGCCGCCCGATGTCCTTCCGAAAAACATGGATACCACCTCACAGGATTACAGCATTGCAGAAAAGGGGGCGTCCCCGCCGGGCAAAATACGCCCGGCAGGGGCGCCCCGCGCCCGCCCGCAGGCGGGAGAGGATGCTTACAGGAACAGCTTGGAGACCGAGATCTCTTCGTAGATGCGCTCAATGGCCTCGGCGAACATGGGGGCCACGGAGAGGTACTTGATCTTGTCACAGGTCTCCGCCTTGGCGGGAACGGTGTTGAGGAAGAGGACCTCGTCCAGGGCGCTGTTGCGGATGCGCTCCACCGCCGGGCCGGAGAGCACGCCGTGAGAGGCGCAGGCGGTGACCGACTTGGCTCCGCCGATCTCCACCAGGGCCTGGGCGGCGTGGCAGAGGGACCCGCCGGTGTCCACCATGTCGTCCAGCAGGATGACGCGCTTGCCGCGCACGTCGCCGATGATGTTCATGACCTCGGAGGAGTTGGCCTTCTGACGGCGCTTATCCACGATGGCCAGAGGCATATCCAGCTTCTGGGCAAACGCGCGGGCGCGGGCCACGGAGCCCACATCCGGGGAGACCACCATCACCTCGTCATGGCAGTCCTTGTACTTCTCCAGGAAGTGCTTGACGAACACGGGAGAGCCCATCAGGTTATCCACAGGGATGTCGAAAAAGCCCTGGATCTGATTGGCGTGCAGGTCCATCGTGAGCACCCGGTCGGCGCCGGCGCGGGTGATGAGGTTGGCCACCAGCTTGGCGGAGATCGGATCGCGGGGCTTGGTCTTGCGGTCCTGACGGGCATAGCCGAAGTAGGGGATGACGGCGGTGATGCGGCCGGCCGAGGCGCGCTTCATGGCGTCGATCATGATGAGCAGTTCCATCAGGTTGTCGTTGACGGGGCTGCAGGTGGACTGGATCACAAAGACGTCGGAGCCGCGCACCGTCTCATAGATGGACACATACTTCTCGCCGTCGGAGAAGGTGCCCACCTCGGCCTCGCCCAGGGAGGTGCCGATCTTCTTGCAGATGTCCAGGGCCAGCGCCTGGTTGGAGCTTCCGCAAAAGATCTTGATGTCCTTACCGTGTGCAATCATTTCTACATACATCCTCTCATATGTTTTGCGGCCAAACCCTGCCGCTCAAGTCGCTTCTCTATCTGCATCTCCCCCGGGTCCCGCCCGGGGAGGACTTATTTTCTGCGGTTGCGCCGGCGGGCGGCCCACTGCTTCTTGACCACCTGGATGCTTCGGGCAATGGCCAGAGAGTCGGCCGGCACGTCGTCGGTGATGGTGGAGCCGGCGGCGGTATAGGCGCCGTCCCCGATCTTCACCGGGGCCACCAGATTGGTGTTGCAGCCGATAAAGGCGTTGTCGCCGATGGTGGTGCGGAACTTGCTGGTGCCGTCATAGTTGACGGTGACCGTGCCGCACCCGAAATTCACCCGGCCGCCCACATCGGAATCGCCCACATAGGTCAGATGGGAGATCTTGGTGCCGTCGCCGATGGTGGAGTTTTTCAGCTCCACAAAGTCGCCCACCTTGACCTCCCGGCCCACATGGCAGCCCGGGCGGATATAGGCGAAGGGTCCCACCTTGGCGCCGTCCTCCACCGTGCTCTCATTGAGCTGGGAGGCATTGACCGCTACGCCACGGCCGATCACGCAGTCCCGGATCATGGTGTTGGGGCCCAGCTCGCACTCCGGACCGATCACAGTCCGCCCCCGCAGGATGACTCCGGGCAGGACCACGGTTCCCCGGCCCAGTGTGACCTGAGGCCCGATATAGGCCTGGGCGGGGTCCAGGAAGCGGACCCCCGCCTCCCGGGCGCGGCTGACGCCGTCCTCCCGGGCAACGGTCTGAAGGTCCTCCAGATTTTTTTCCTCCAGGGGGAGGAAGCAGCTCTCATAGGGACGGCAGTGGCCGGTCAGGGCGTCCAGAATATCGCCGCCCCCGGCCAGAGCGGTCCGGCCGGCGGGGGTAAACTCAAACACGCCGTGTCCCTCCGGGTGGACGCCCCGGCTGAGCATGGCGTTCTTCTCCTGGGGCGGCAGCTCAGCCAGTCCGTCCCGGACGCGGCTGACGGCATAGGCGGGCATAAAAACAGGCCGGGTCACCGCCACCACCCGGTCATGTTCCTCCAGAAAGGCCAGCAGACGCTCCCTGGCTCCATCGGTCCCGGTGGTGATGAACGCCGTCCCCTCCGGGAAGCAGGTCTCGGCCTGGGCCTGGTCGTCCTGATGGCACACCACCAAAAACGCCCCTGCTCCGGCGCGCTCCAGCGCCTGCTCCAGCCAAAGGGCCGCAGGGTCGAAGAGCAGCGGCTCCAGCATCAGGGACGGCCGGCTCCCCTCCCGCGGCAGGAATACGATTGCCCCCGCCTTTTCCGTCATACGCGGTCACACTCCTTTTCTTCTTTACGATTATATCAAAGCGGCCGTGGAAATGCACCCATATTTTTGGGAAAATCCCTCTCCCAATGCCATATCAGACAAATGCACAATTCCAAATGGGTTTTCTCCCGGCTTCTCAACAACTTTACCGCCTCTTTACACAGCGCGCCCACTCGGAGCGCAGGAAAAAGGAGGACCCCCGGGGGTCCTCCTTCCGGTTCTGTCCCGGTTATGCCATGACCAGGCGGCGCATCCCCATGACGCGCCAGAGCTGGGAGACCTCCAATGTGGCGCAGAACTTATCCGCCAGATTCACCACCGCCGCCTCCGGGCTGCGGGGCCGGCGCTTGGCCAGAGGCCACATATGTGACAGAATAATATTCTCTTCCTTGGGCGAGAGTCCGCCGCACAGCATGCGGGCATTGCGCGCCGCGGCCACCGGGTGGTCAAAGCACTGGTTGCCCGGATGGGTCCCGGGTTCCCGGGCGTTGTACAGGTACAGGTCGTGGAGCAGGCCGCAGCGGGCCGCCGTGCGGCAGTCCAGTCCCCAGCGCCTGGCCAGGCGGAAGGCAATATAGGCTACGAATACCGAGTGCTCATAGCAGTTGCAGCCCGGGTGGTGGGGAATATCCCGCATGGAGAGCACCTCACGGCTCCCGATCAGGTCGGCCACGCACTCCAGGAAACGATACCAATGTGTCTCATCAAACAAAACCATGGGAATCACCCCTTCGCAGTGATTGGACCCACTGGGTCCAGGATTCTGAAATCAGAATCCTTTCATCTCTATTATAGTAGCTTTCCAGGGGTTTGTCATGTCGTTTTGGGCAATTGCCAGTATTTTTCTTTTCCAGTGTGCCGGCACCGCTCCACTGGCCTCCCCACCCAGACGGCAAATATTTCACTTTTTTATAATTTTTCTTTCTCATTTTTATAGTTAATGGACAAATTTTTCTCGTTTTGTTTTTCTACTAAAGACATATTTTAAAAAAATATCTTTTTATCAAATACATCACCGCTGCCTTTCTTACAAATTCTTCTTGACAAACTGCACAAGTTTGCCGTAAACTCATCATATCACTATATGATTTTTGGCAAAACAGCGGCTTGCCAATCTCAAATCTAAAAGAAAAGATGGTGGATTTCTATGTCTACTCCCTCCGCTGCAACAAAAGATCAAATCGTCAAACGCTGGATCGTCTTTTTCATCGGTATGTTCCTGATGGGCACCGGTATCGCGCTGAGCATCAAGGCGACCATTGGCGTATCTCCCATGAGCAGCATTACAAACCTTCTCATTCTGATCTTCCCCAATATTTCACTGGGCACCTTTTCTTTTCTCGTGAACTTTTTGTTCTTTGTGGCCGAGTTCATTGTAGCGCCCAAGACCTGGCACCCGATCAAGATCCTTACGCAGCTGGTTCCCACCTTCATTTGCAGTGTGTTTATCGACATCAACATGGCTCTGGTGAGCTCCATCACGCCTGAGAGCTATCTGATGAAAGTGGCGGTCCTGCTTCTCGGCTGCCTGGTCTTCGGCCTGAGCCTGGCCCTGATGGTCTCCGCCGACGCCACCCTTCAGCCCAGCGAGGCTTTCATCAGCGTGGTGGCTGAGCGCACCGGCCGCGCGTGGGGCAATGTGCGTACTGCGGTGGACATCTCCCTGGTCATTATTGCTGTGATCGCCTCTCTGATCGTGTTCCAGGCGCTCACCACCGTTCGCGAGGGCACTGTGGTCGCCGCCATCCTCGTCGGCCAGTCCTCCCGCTGGTTTGCTCCTCTGACCGACCGTATCTTCTCTTCTCAGAAGGCGGCTGCCCCCGTTTCCCAAAATTGACCTTTCAGAACCGCTCCGGCTATCTGGCCGGGGCGGTTCTTTGTCTCTCCCGTCCGGAATCGTCAGAAAATGTTAAGACTTTTCCCCTTGTGCCCTGTCATATACTCCTCTATACTGACTGTATTAATACACCTCATACAGTTTAACTCTATGAAAGGGGTCTGATTATGATTTGTCTTGACTCCCGGGATGCACGCCCCATCTATGAACAGGTCATGGACAGCCTGCGCCGCCTGGTGGTGTCGGGCGCGATCCAGCCCGGAGAAAAGCTCCCCTCCGTCCGCGCGATGGCCACCGCTCTGGCCATCAATCCCAACACGATCCAGCGGGCCTATGAGTCCCTGGCTGCGGAGGGGTATCTCCATCCGGTGGCAGGCAAGGGCTGTTTTGCAGCTGACCGGGGCGATATCCAGGGCCGGCGCCGGGAAACCCTTTTAAACCGGTTTGACCAGACGGCCGCCGAACTGATTTTTCTGGGGCTGAGCGCAGATGAACTCTCTCTGCGCCTGCATGCCGCCCCGCAGCCATGATTTGAGAAGGAGGAGCCGCTGTTTATGATCTCAGTCCAGAATGTAGTAAAGACCTTCGACGGGTTCCGGGCCCTGAACGGTCTGAATATGGAGGTGCCTGACGGGGCCATCTATGGCCTGGTGGGCCCCAACGGCGCGGGAAAGTCCACCATCCTGCGCCACATTACCGGTATCTACCGGCAGGATTCCGGCCAGGTGCTGGTGGCGGGAGAGCCGGTGTATGAAAACCCCGCCGTCAAGGCGCGCATCGCCTCCATCCCGGATGAACTCTACACCTTCCTGTCCGCTTCCACCCGGGATATGATGCGGTTTTTCCGGGGCTTCTACCCCCGCTTTGACGAAGCGCGCTACCAGGCCCTGAAAGAGGTTTTTTCCTCCGTGCAGGAGACTGTCCCGGTCCGCCGCCTCTCCAAGGGGATGCAGAAGCAGGCGGCCTTCTGGCTCTCCCTGTGCTGCCGCCCCGACCTGCTGGTGCTGGACGAGCCGGTCGACGGCCTGGACCCGGTGATGCGCCGGCAGGTCTGGTCTCTCCTCATGGGCGACGTGGCGGAGTACGGAACCACTGTGCTGGTCTCCTCCCATAACCTGCGGGAGCTGGAGGACGTCTGCGACCATGTGGGGATTCTCTCCCAGGGCAGGGTGCTGCTGGAGCGGGCGCTGGCCGACCTGCAAGACAACATCGTAAAGATGCAGATCGTCTTTCAGGAGCGGGAGCTGCCCCAGCTTCCCGAGGACCTGGCAGTCCTTCACGTGTCCCAGGTGGGACGCATCCACACCCTGATCGTCCGGGGGTCTGCCGACGAGGTGACCAACCGCCTGGCCATCTATGCCCCCATTCTGATGGAGGCCCTTCCTCTGACGCTGGAGGAGATTTTTATCTATGAATTGGGAGGTGAGGACTATGCTGTCCGCGACATCGTGCTCTAAAGAGCGCCGCCCCTGCGCCTGGTTCAACGCCACGCTCTTTCGGAAAAACTGGACCCGCTTCTGGCCGCTGTGGTCCCTGTACGGGGTGCTCTGGTTTCTGATCCTGACCGTCGGTATCCTCAACAGCCGCGGCATACATGAGATGCTGCCGGACAATTACTATCCCACCGGCCACGTGGTCAACACCATCCCGATCGGCATCCCGATCTCGCTGGTCTTTGGGGTGCTGTGCGCCATGGCGGTCTTTTCCTATCTCTACTCCAGCCGTCCGGCAGGGCTTATGCACGCCCTGCCCATCCGGCGGGAAGGGCTCTTTCTCACCAACTACCTCTCGGGCCTGAGCTTTTTCATCCTTCCCATTCTGGTGGTGGCCCTGCTCACCCTTGGCGCGGAGCTCTATGCGGGGCACGGACTGGACCTGACCTCGCTGTTTTTGTGGGGCTGGTGCCAGTGCATGGTCGCGCTGTTCTTCTACTCCTTCGCGGTGTTCTGCGCCATGTTTACCGGCCATATTCTGGCGCTGCCCGCCTTTTATGCCATCCTCAACGGCCTGGTGTTTGGCCTGGACTGGCTCTTTCGGGAGCTGGCCGGCATCTTCCTCTTTGGCTTCTTTGTGCAATACCAGAGCAATCCCTGGGTGGAGTGGCTCACCCCCACGCTGTGCTACATCCGCCGCATGAGCAGCACCGGCTCCCCCAATTACCACTTTACCGGGCTGCTCCCTGTCTTTGTCTATATGCTGGCCGGATTGATTTTTACCGGGCTGGCCCTGCTCCTCTACCGCCACCGCCATCTGGAGACCGCCGGGGATGTGGTGGCCGTCTCCTGGGTGCGGCCCATTTTCAAATACGGTGTGGCCTTCTGCTCCGCCGTGGTTGTGGGTACTTTTCTGTGGGGTATCTTTATGCCCCAGTTCTCGCACAATAACCCCTGGTCTCTCCTCACCTTCCTGCTGCTCACGGGAGCTATCGGCTACTTTGTCGCGGAAATGCTGCTGCGCAAATCCTTCCGCGTCTTCCGGCAGGGCTGGAAGGGCTGCCTCTGCTTCCTGGCCCTGCTCACGTTGGGCGTGAGCGCCCTGGAAGCAGATCTGACCGGCTTTGAGCCCCGGGTCCCCCGGGCCCAGCAGGTGGCGGAGGTACGCCTGGATACGCCCTCCTTCGCCCCCTATGACAACGCCTCCTCTCCTTCCGTCCTGCGCCGGGAGGAGGACATTGCCCGTCTGGTGGAGCTCCATCAGACCATTGTGGACCACCAGTCCCAGCTGGAAGCGGAGGAAAGTGCATATTCTTACTCCTACGCCTCGGAGATGGTGGGGGAGCATATGGTGGATGTGGAAACTTCCGGCACGGTCTATTTCTCCTTCACCTACCTCTTCCGGAACGGGGGCACCATGCAGCGCGGCTACCGTATCCCGGTGAACGAGGCTCTTCTGGCGGACCCCGCCTCCCCCGCCGCCAAGCTGGACGCGCTCATCAACGCCCCCGGTCTGGCTGAGCAGAAGTATCTCTCCCTCTACCGCAGCGGGGATGTGCTGACCAGCGTGAACCTCTCAACCTATATGGGCGCCGATCAGATCTTCTCCAATGGCGCAGATACCCAGCGGCTTCTGGACGCCGTGCGCACCGATTTGGAGGAGGGAAATCTGGGCCGCCACTATCTGCTGGAAAACAAGGATCGCTATGCCAACTGCTACTATAACGACCTGACCTTCCACTTCTACTCGCCGGAGGCCCGTTCGGAACTGGTGGAGGACGGACATATCTACGCATTCACCATCACCATTCAGAGCACCGCCTCCCACACGCTGGAGGTCCTCCGGGATCTGGGTGCGGAAGATGTCCTGATCCTCCGCAGCGCCGCGCCCTGACAGGCTGCGGCCATTCCACACCGATCCAAAGATTTTTGAGAAATCTCCCAAATCTTTCACTTTTCCATTGAAATCCGGCGGTTCTGGGTCCAAAGGCCCAGAACCTGCCGGATTTTTCTCCTCTAAAGCACATTGTTAAAATATTCACAAGTCCAGGTTGCATTTTTCTCTCCCATCATATATAATAGGTCCATCCGGTTCGCAACCCGAATTTATATTCATTGCCGACTCCGCGACCATAGATCGAATGAAATGTAAAATATTTGGAGGGTCATTTCTATGAAGGACATTTATGTTGTCAATTGCTGCCGTACCGCCATCGGCTCCTTTGGTGGTTCCCTGAAGGATGTTCCCGCCGCCAAGCTGGGCGCTATCGTAGTGGCCGAGGCGCTCAAGCGCGCCAACGTCAAGCCCGAGCAGGTGGATGAGGTCATGTTCGGCTCCATCCTGACCGCTGCCGCCGGCCAGAACATGGCCCGCCAGGTCTCCCTGGGCGCGGGTATCCCCATCGAAGTCCCCGCCTATACTGTCAGCATGGTCTGCGGCTCTGGCATGAAGGCGGTCATCGAGGGCGCCCGCACCATTCTGGCCGGTGACGCCGATGTGATCGTGGCCGGCGGCACCGAGAACATGTCCGCCGCTCCCTATGCCATGCCCGCCGCCCGCTTCGGCGCCCGTATGAACGACACCAAGCTGGTGGACACCATGGTGAAGGACGGCCTGTGGGATGTGTTCAACGACTACCACATGGGCATCACCGCCGAGAATATCTGCGACCAGTGGGGCATCACCCGGGAAGAGCTGGACGAGTTCGCCCTGAACTCCCAGATGAAGGCCAAGGCCGCTCAGGAGGCCGGCAAGTTTGACGACGAGATCGTCCCCGTGCCCGTGAAGGTCAAGAAGGAGACCGTGGACTTCAAGGTCGACGAGTTCCCCCGCCACGGCACCACCGCCGAGGGTCTGGCCAAGCTGAAGCCCGCCTTCAAGAAGGACGGCCGCGTCACCGCCGGCAATGCCTCCGGCATCAACGACGGCGCTGCCGCCATCATCCTGGCCTCCGGCGAGGCGGTGGAGAAGTACGGCCTGAAGCCCATGGCTAAGCTGGTCTCCTGGGGCCAGGGCGGCGTGGATCCCAAGATCATGGGCGTGGGTCCCGTTCCCGCCTCCAAGCAGGCCATGGAGAAGGCCGGCCTGACCATCGGGGACATGGATCTCGTGGAGGCCAACGAGGCCTTTGCCGCCCAGTCCATCGCGGTGGCCCGCGAGCTGAAGTTTGACATGAGCAAGGTCAACGTCAACGGCGGCGCTATCTCCCTGGGTCACCCCGTGGGCTGCTCCGGCGCCCGCATCATCGTCACCCTGCTGCACGAGATGAGCAAGCGCTCCGACGCCAAGAAGGGCCTTGCCACCCTGTGCATCGGCGGCGGCATGGGCACTGCCGTTATCCTCGAAAAGTGCTGATCTGAATCTGCTCCTCCGGCGGGCCGCAAATGCGGCCCGCCTTTTTTACGCGTTTCCAATCGCCTCGGCCCCTCCCTGTTTTTGTCGTACGGACAGAATTCCGCTCATCTGAACGCGCACGGCCGCTCTATCGTTATTTTACACAAACAATTCATTATATGATTTATATTAGATGAAAACGCATAAGTTTAAAAATTATTTCTTCCCTCTTGATTTCTTTCCAGATTGTGCTATGATTAGGACATGGCAGCGCCTTTGGCACTCTGTATTTTAAGGAGGACACGGAATATGATCGACCTTACCATCCGCCGAGAGAGTCTGGACCGAAACATCAAAAAGGCCCGCGAAAATAATGTCATCATTCCCACCATCGCCCAGATGCAGGAGCCGGAATCCATTCCCGGCGCCATCCGGGACAAGCTGAAAAACGTGGGACTGTGGGACGTCAATCCTCTGAACCTCTTCCGCATCACCTGGAAGAACGAAGCCAAGGAATTCGGCGGCGGCTATCAGGCTGTGCCCAACTATGTGGAGCTGCCCTCCTCCCTGACCGGGGTCCCCTGCCGCATTCTGGCCATGGCCGGCAAGTGGTTCCCCACCGGATGCCATAAAGTGGGCGCCTCCTTTGGCTGTCTGGCTCCCCGCCTGGTGACCGGGCAGTTTGACGCCACCCGCCATCACGCCGTCTGGCCCTCCACTGGCAACTACTGCCGCGGCGGCGCCTTCAACTCCAAGCTGCTGGCCTGTGACAGCGTGGCCATCCTCCCAGCCGAGATGAGCAAGGAGCGCTTTGAGTGGCTCAGCCAGATCGCCGGGCAGGTCATCGCCACGCCGGGCTGCGAGTCCAACGTCAAGGAGATCTTTGACAAGACCTGGGAGCTCAAGCAGGACCCCACCATGATGATCTTCAACCAGTTTGAGGAGATGGGCAATCCCCTTTGGCACTACAATGTGACCGGCACCGCCCTGGCCGGCCTCTATGAGGCGGTCAAGCGCCCCGGTGACCGTCTGGCCGGCGCGTGCTTTACCTCCGGTTCCGCGGGCACCATGTCGGCCGGCGACCTGCTCAAGGACCGCTATCCCCATGTGAAGCTGGCTGTGGGCGAGGCGCTTCAGTGCCCCACCATTCTGGAAAACGGCTTTGGCGGCCACCGCATCGAGGGCATTGGCGACAAGCACATCCCCTGGATCCACAATGTGAAGAACACCGACATGGTCATCGACATCGACGACGAGGATTCCCAGCGCCTGCTCCGCCTCTTCAACACCCCCGACGGCCAGAAATACCTGAAGGAAGAACTGGGCATCTCGGACAACCTGCTGGAGAAGCTGACCTGGATGGGCATCTCGGGCATCGCCAACGTGCTGTGCTGCATCAAGATGGCCAAGTACTACGAGCTGACCGAGCGCGACGTGGTGGTCACCGTGCTCACCGACTCGGCCGTCATGTATCAGAGCCGCATCGACGAGCTCAACGAGATGCACGGGGCCTATAACCTCCAGGAGGCCGCCCTGGACCACAACCTGCACATTCTGGGCCTCAAGACGGACAACATGGCCGAGCTCAACTATTGGGACCGCAAGCGGGTACATAACCTGAAATACTACACCTGGGTGGAGCAGCAGGCCCGCGATGTGAAGGATTTGAACGCCCTGTGGTACGACACCGAGGGCACCTGGGACGCCGTCCACCAGCAGGCCAAGGCGCTGGACGAACTCATCAATGAATTCAATGACGCCACCGGGCTGCTCAAGGCCCTGTAAGCGCCTCACCCGTCCATACACACCGGACCGGCGGGCGGGATCTCCCCGCCCGCCGGTTGTTTTGAAAAGGAGGTCATCCCGTTGCTGAAGAATGTCAAATACGCCAAATGCGTCAAATGCGGCAAGGAATATGAGGCCACCCCCAACACCACCACCTGTTCGTGCGGCGGTATCCTGGACATTGTCTACGACTACGATCACATCAAAGCCCACTTCACCAGGGACGACCTGGAGCACAGTCAGGAGTGGTCCATGTGGCGCTACCGGCCTTTCCTGCCGGTGGAGGCCGATTCGGCGCCCACGCCGCTGCGGGTGGGCTGGTCCCCCCTCTACCGGGCGGACAATCTGGCCCGGGAACTGGGCCTCAAGACGCTCTACATCAAGGACGACGGGCAGAATCCCACGGCCTCCCTAAAGGACCGGGCCTCCGCCATGGCGGTGGTCAAAGCCCGGGAGGCGGGCGCCCACACCATCGCCTGCTCCTCCACCGGCAACGCGGCCTCTTCCCTGGCGGGCAACGCGGCGGCGGCGGGCATCCCCACCTATATCTTTGTCCCCGCCCGCGCCCCCAAGGGAAAGGTGGCCCAGCTTCGCATCTTCGGCGCCACCGTCATCAGCGTGGACGGCTCCTATGAGGACACCTTTGAGCTCTCCAAGGCCGCCATCGAGAAGTGGGGCTGGTACAACCGCAACGCCGCCATCAACCCCTATCTCTCCGAGGGCAAAAAGACCGTCACGCTGGAGATCATGGAGCAGCTCCACTGGAAGGTGCCCGACTTCATCGCCCTCTCGGTGGGCGACGGCTGTACCATCGCCGGCGCCTGGAAGGGCCTCAAGGACCTGTACGCCGCCGGATTTATCGACCGTCTCCCCCGTCTCATCTCGGTCCAGGCGGAGGGCTGCTGTCCGCTCAACCGGGCCATTATGACGGCCACGCCCTGGCAGCCCATGGAGGAAAACACCCTGGCCGACTCCATCGCGGTGGGCGTGCCCCGCAACGCGGACAAGGCGCTCCAAGCCATTGAGGAGTCCGACGGCCTGGTGGTCAACGTCACCGACGAGGAGATCCTGGCCGCCATGCGCCTGCTGGGCCGTACCCAGGGCGTCTTTGGCGAGCCCGCCGGCGTCACCGGCACCGCCGGCGTCAAAAAGGCTCTGGAGCGGGGCATTCTGGACCCCGGCGCCACCGTGGTCAGCGTGGTCACCGGCAACGGCCTCAAGGACGTGGCCAACGGCATCCGGGCCGCGGGAGAACCCATGCTGGTCCGCCCCTCCATGGACGAACTGCTCCGGGCCTTTTCCGCCAACGGGGTCCATCCCTGACCCCACCGGCGCGGGTTTTCTATACTCTTGCGTTCAACCTATCCGTGTGCTACAATAGAGCCGGAAATGGCTGAAACGGAGCCTGAATGGGCGGGTCACATCCGTTTTGGATGTGGCCCGCCCTGTTTTGTATTTACTCTTACTGAAGGAGGCCTATCTATGTCCATCCTGATTCAAAACGGCACCCTGATCCTCCCCGACGGCCCGGTAAAGGCCGATCTGCGGGTGGAGGCAGGCAAGATCGCCGAGATTGGCCCCGCCCTCTCCGCCGGCGGCTGTCAGGTCATCGACGCCAGGGGCAAGCTGGTTTTTCCCGGATTTATCGACACCCACACTCACTTTGAGATGAACAAGGGGACCGAACGGGAGACGGCGGATAATTGGGAGACCGGCACCCGGGCCGCCCTGGCCGGCGGCACCACCTGCGTGCTGGACTTTGCCGAGCCGGAGCACGGCCACTCCCTCCAGTCCGCGCTGGACGAGTGGCACAGCCGGGCCGATGGCCACGCCTCCTGCAACTACTCCTTCCATATGACCATCGTGGACTGGGATGCCCGCATCCGGGAGGAGCTGCCCAAAATGACCGCGCAGGGCATCACCTCCTACAAGGTCTACCTGGCCTACCACGGCATGCGCATCCCCGACGGCGTGGCCTACGAGGTCATCAAGGCCGTGGGCAAGGAGGGCGGCATCGTGGGCTGCCACTGTGAGAACGGCGACCTCATCGACGAGGCCATTGCCGAGCTCAAGGAGGCCGGCATGCTCTCTCCCGCCTCTCATCCCCTGGCCCACAGCGACCTCATCGAGTCGGAGGCCGTCAACCGCTGGCTCAATCTGGCCGAGCAGGCCGGTTATCCGGTCAACGTGGTCCATCTCTCCACCCAGCGCGGCCTGGAGGAGGCCCTGATGGCCCGCTCCCACGGCCAGTCCCTCTATCTGGAGTCCTGCCCTCAGTACTTCACCATGACCGATGAGAAATACCGCCTCCCCGGCTTTGAGAGCGCCAAGTACGTCTTCTCTCCCCCCCTGCGCAAGCAGGAGGATGTGGACGCTTTGTGGGAGGCCCTGGGCGAGGATGAGATCGACACCATCGGCACCGACCACTGCTCCTTCAACTACGCCACCACCAAGCGCCTGGGGAAGGACGACTTCTCCGCCATCCCCCCCGGCATCCCCGGCGTGGAGCACCGTCCGGCTCTCATGTACACCTGCGGCGTCCGGCAGGAGCATATCTCCGAGCTTCAGATGATGAAGACCCTCTCGGAGAATCCCGCCAAGCTCTTTGGCATGTTCCCCCAGAAGGGCACGCTGGCGGTGGGAAGCGACGCCGATATCGTTATTTTTGATCCGAATTATACCTGGTGTATTCGCGCGGCCGAGCAGTATCAGAATGTGGACTATACACCCTATGAGGGTATGGAGATGACGGGCCGCACCGAGACCGTCCTGCTGGGCGGCGAGGTCGCCGTGGAGGACGGCAAAGTGGTCCGGGAAGGCCTGGGCAAGTTCGTCCACCGCGGGCCCTCCCAGTTCTGGAGATAGGGCTGTATGGAGATCGGATGCGTCCTGATGGCCTCAGGATTCGGCCGGCGCTTTGGCTCCAACAAGCTCCTTCTGCCGGTGGAGGGGGTGCCCCTGGTCCAGCGGGCGCTCACCCTCTACGCCGGTGTCCCCTTTGCCCGCCGGGTGGTGGTGAGCCAGTATGAGTCCATCCTCTCCCTGGGCCGGGAGGCGGGCTTTCTCCCCCTCCCCAACCCGGACGCCGCCCGGGGGATCTCCGCCTCGGTCACTCTGGGGACCCGGGCCTGTCTGGACCTGGACGGCATCCTCTTCGGCGTGTGCGATCAGCCCTGGCTCACCCCCGGGAGTGTAAGCGCCCTGCTGGGGGCCTTCCAGTCCCACCCGGACCGGATCTGCTCCCTCTGCTATGGGGAGCGGCGGGGCAATCCCGCCCTGTTCCCCTCCGCCCTCTTTCCCGAGCTTCTGTCCCTCACCGGCGATACCGGCGGCGGCCAGGTCATCCGCCGCCACAGGGAGCTTCTGCACCTGGTGCCGGCCGCCCACCCCCGGGAGCTTTTTGACGTGGACCGCCCGGAGGATCTCCCCCAGACATAAAAATACCCCCTGTCCTCGGTGGACAGGGGGTATTTTTTGACTTATTCGGCGCTCATGGCAGCCGCAAAGACCTTTTCCACATCCTGCTGGGTGACGGGACCCTCGTGGATCTTCACTCCGTCCACATAGTAGGTGGGCACATAGTAGTAGTCGTGGGCGTCGGCCAGCTCTTTCTCCACTTCCTCATCCACGATGCGCAGGGGGACCTGGGCCCACTCGGGATGGAGCTTGGTAAACATGACCTCGTGCCACTTGAGGGCGCGCTTGCAGTGGGGGCAGCCCGCCTGGACAAACATCAGGATCTCTTTCATAGCCGTCATCCCTTCCGGTTCTCAAAGTCCACTTCGATTTTACCGCCGCAGACCATGCCCAGCTCGGCCGCCGCGTGGGAGAGATCGTAGAGCTTGTGATCCCGCTCCACGCCGCTGTTCATCATCTCCAGGGCGTCCAGCTTGGCCCGGTACTCCACCGCGCCGCCGCCGATGGTGCCCACGCACGTCCCGTCGGGATGCACCAGCATCCAGGTCCCCTCGCCCCGGGGCGCGGAGCCGCTCTTGCGGGTAATGGTGCACAGCACGCCCTTCTCGCTGGGGGGAGGCGGCGTCCCGGGGCCCTTACGCGCCCGCTCCTGGATGACCTCGCCCAGGATGGACACGGCGATCTCCGCCGGGGTCTGGGCGCCGATCTGGAGCCCCACTGGGGAGTGCACCCCCGCCAGCACGTTGGCGTGGAACCCCAGCTCCTTCATCCGCTTCATCACGGCGGCCACCTTGATCTTGCTGCCGATCATGCCCACATAGGCGTAGTCGCCCTGGAGCACCTTGGCCAGACAATCCCCGTCAAAGGCGTGTCCCCGGGTCAGGATCACATAGTAGTCGTCGCTCCGGCTGCCCAGCTCGTCCAAAGCCTCCAGAAAGGGCTTGCACAGCACCTGAGCGGCCATGGGGAAGCGCTCGGGGTTGGCAAACTCGGCCCGGTCGTCGATGATCACCACCTCAAATTCCAGATGGCTGGCCATATAGGCCACTTCCAGCGACACATGGCCGCCGCCGCACAAAATCAGTCGTTCCATGGATGATATTCTCCTCTGTATCTTTGATTCCCGCCGGCCGGGCGGGGGCGTTTTATCTTTGCCGGTTCCGGAAGTAGAGCAGGCCCTCCAGCACGCCGCCGCCGATGGCCCGGGCCTTGTCCGAGATGGTAAAGCAGTGGTCGTACTCGCACCGGGGATCGATGTCCCCTGACTTCATCCCCCGCTTGACCCGCAGGCCGTCGGGCAGCATGCCCCGGACCGTACCGGGCATCAGGGCATAGACCGGTTCGCCGTCCACCGTGGCCACCACGTCCCCCTCGGAGACCGTGTCCCCGATGTGGGCCACCGGGCGGAAGATCCCGTCCCGGCCGGCGCGGATGATGCGCTGGGTGGTGTAGCCCCCCACATCGCCGGGCACGCCGGTGTTGGGAATGGCCGCCCCCTCCAGGATCAGGCGGCCCAGATAGTGGCCCCGCTTGGTCTCAATCACGCCGTGGCAGTCCACCCCGGCGGTGAAGCCGGGCCCCAGCGCCAGGACGATGGGGGCGTCGTCCATCCGGGTGTTGACGTTATGCTTGGCCAAAATGGCGTCCACCTGCGCGTCAAAGGGCATCTGGGTGCGGATGGCCGCCTCCGGGTCCACCCGCACGGGGATCTCCCCCCGCTCCAGACAGGCCCGGACCTCCTCCACGGTTTCCACCCGGCGGGAGGTGACCCCCTCCACCGTGGCCGCGCCGTCATAGATGCACTGGCAGAAGGCCACCGTCCGCCGCACTGCCGTGGGCTGTTCGATATCCGTCATCACGACGCGGCAGCCCGCCCGGTAAAGCCGGTAGGCCACCCCCGTGGCCAGGTCTCCCGCGCCTTTGATCAGAACCAGCATAGTCCTCCTCGCTCCTTTTCCTCATAGCTCTTGATGAGCGTGAAAATACCCAGCCGGTCCAGGCCGGCGGCGATGACCCGGGCCCGCTCCCGCAGGGCCGGAGTATCCGTCTTATTCAGCAGGCACCGGTATGCCATGCCGGGGGCCACGTTTTTCCGGCTCCCCCGCTCGCTGGAGAGGATGGCGGTCATATCGGCCTCGGTGACCTTGTCCTCCAGCGTTTTTCCCAGAAAGGCCGCCACCAGGCCGGCCCGGTGGCAGATCGCGCCGATGGGCTTGTCCAGTGCGTCCATCCCGGCCACCGCCACCACCGCGTCGCTCTCCGGGGGGATCACCGGCTCGTGGCCGGCCGGGATCTTCAGGGGCCGGACCCGGGCCCCGTCCCCCTCCACCAGGACCACGTCGGCCACCGCGCGGCAAATGCCGATCTCTCCCGTGCCGCACAGCTTGTCCGCCCGGCCCAGGGTGCCCAGGGTGATGATCCCGTGGCGCTCCAGGCACTGGCGCAGATGCTCCGGGTCGGGGTCGTCCGTGAGGAAGATGCGGGGGTGGGGCATGATGTGGGTGGTGGTGGTCACGATCACCCGCTTCCCCGCCTCCCGGGCCTCCCGGGCCAGGGCATACATGGTGGTGGTCTTTCCGCCGCCGCCCACCAAGGTGACCGCCCGGTGGCGGTCCATATCCAGGCGCAGGCCGCTCCAGAGTCCCATCCGATTTCCCCCTTATCCCAAGAGATGTTCCAGCAGGATCTTCAGGCCGATGCCGATGAGCACCAGTCCGCCCACCAGCTCCGCCCGCTTCTGAAAGAGGCATCCCAGCCGGCGTCCCGCCAGGCCGCCCGCCACCGACAGGCCGAAGGCCACCGCGCCGATGACCAGGGCGGACGAGAACATGTTCACGTTCTTCATGAAGGCCATGGAGACCCCCACCGCCAGCGCGTCGATGCTGGTGGCCACCGCCAGCACCACCAGGCGGCGGCTGGTCAGCTCCACCGGGCTGCTCCCGGTCTCACAGGAGTCCTCCCGGGCGCCCCAGACCATGCGCCCGCCGATCAGGGCCAGCAGGGCGAAGGCCACCCAGTGATCCAGCGCCTCGATGTAACCGCTGACGCTGGTCCCCAGGAACCAGCCGATCAGGGGCATGGCAAACTGGAAAAAGCCGAAGTAGAGGCCCATGCGCACAGCCTGCTTCCAGCCGAACCCGGGCACCGAGATGCCGCTGGATACGGATACCGCAAAGGCGTCCAGGGCCAGACTCACCGCGATCAAAAAAACTTCAATCAAATGTGCTCACCTATTCTCCCGTTTTTCTCCGGATGCCGGGGGATTTCCCCAGACATCATCACATGATTATACCATAGAGTTTTCCCCCGCGCCATCCCTTTTCCGCATCAGCTTCCCCTTTCTCCCCTTGCGCCTGCGGGAAAAAACAGGTATGCTAATGCCACCCCCTGCGGGGAGAGCAAACGAGAGGGGATGGCTTTCATGACCCATGAGGACTATATGCGTATGGCCCTGAATTTAGCCCGGGAGGCGATGGCGGAGGGCGAGGTGCCGGTAGGCTGCGTCATTGTCTGGGAGGACGGGCGGGTGGTCGGCCGGGGCCGCAACCGCCGGGAGGCCGGGAAGGACGCCCTGGCCCACGCTGAGCTGGAGGCCATCCGCCAGGCCAACGCCCTTCTGGGCGGGTGGCGGCTCCACAAGGCCGCTCTCTATGTCACGCTGGAGCCCTGCCCCATGTGTGCCGGGGGCATCATCAACGCCCGCATCCCCCAGGTGTGGTACGGCGCGGCGGACGCCAAGGCCGGCTGCTGCGGGTCGGTGCTGGACCTCTTTGCCCAGCCCTTCAACCACCACCCCCAGGTCCACAGCGGCCTGCTGGAGGAGGAGTGCGCGGCCCTGCTCCAGGCCTTTTTCCAGCGCCTGCGGGACAAGCGCAGGGCGGCAAAGCCGGCTCAGCCGCCCGGCCAGTGAGGCCTTTACATAAAATCCAAAAAGATTTAAAACTCTTGTAACACCTTTTCGCTGATTTGTTAACAACTCTCGGCTATGATAATACCTGCAAGAGACAGTTTCTTTTCATTTCATTGTATCCTCTTTCCTAAGGCAGGGGCCGGACGTCAGGAGCAGGCGTCCGGCCCCCGCCGTTTTCATTTGGCTCTCTCATTTTGAGAGAACCTACCCCCCATTTCTTCCTTCATTTTGAGAGAACCCGGCACAAAAATACCCCTTCCACTCTCTCAGTTTGAAGGAACCAGTGAGAAAAAACCGTCCCTGTCCTTCTCTCATTTTGAGGGAGATATACTACATATAGCCATGGGGGGCGGCTCCCATGTCCGTCCCCTGAACCAAAACCTCCTGCCCAGCGGGTATGCCGGACAGGAGGTTTTTGCGCATGTTTACCGGACTGCTGCCGGGACAGCCCCTGTCACCGCTCTTCCCGGAAGTAGGCGTTGCCCAGGTTGGCGGGGGGCTGGCTCTCCCGGCGCTGCCGGATGCTCACGGCGATGAGGACCACCACCGTGGCAATGTAGGGCACGATGTCATAGATCGGCGCCAGACGGTTCCCTCCCCAGTTCATGTACAGGCGCAGCACCGACAATCCGCCGAACACCAGGCTGCCCGCCAGCGCCCGGGCCGGACTCCAGGTGGCGAAGATGACCAGGGCCACGGCGATCCAGCCCTTGCCCGCGATGCAGTTGTGCACCCACACACCCTGCTGCTGGGCCATGACGATGTACATGCCGCCCAGGCCCGAGATCCCGCCGCCGATGCAGGTGGCCAGATACCGGCAGGCCGTCACGTTGATGCCGGCGGCGTCGGCCGTGCCCGGATTTTCACCCACCGAGCGCAGGTTGAGGCCCAGCCGGCTGTGGTTCAGGAACAGCGAGAGAAGCACCGCCACCAGCACCGCCAGATAGACCAGATAGTTGTAGGAGAAGAGGAGCTTCCCCACCACCGGCAGGTCCTGAAGCACCGGGACGCCGCCGTTGAAGACGCTCTTAGTGCTCTGGCTCACCGCCACAAAACCGCCCGCGGCGTTGCCCATGGCCTCGCCCACCAGGTTGCCAAAGCCGGTACCGAAGATGGTCAGGGCCAGACCGGTCACGTTCTGGTTGGCCCGCAGGGTGATGGTGAGCACGCTGTACAGCAGCGCCCCGAAGGCCGCGCACAGGAAGGCGCATACCGTGGCGATCACGGCCGCCGCCACGCCGGAGGCCGCCGGACCAGCCATCTGCTCGTAGTAGTAGGCCCCGGCCAGGCCGGCCACGCCGCCCATGTACATCATGCCCTCCACGCCGAGGTTCAGATTGCCCGACTTCTCGGTGAGGATCTCGCCCAGCGTGCCGAAGAGCAGGGGCGCTCCCGCCGCCACAGCGGCCATGACAAAGGCGATGGAAAACAGATTACTCATGCGTACGCTCCCCCTTTCCCCGGACGATGAGCCGGTAGCTGATGAAAAACTCGCATCCCAGCATGAAGAAGAGCACGATGCCCGTGAGCATGTCGGCCGCCGAGGCCGGGATGGTATAGAGGGTCTGAATGGTGTCCGCTCCCTTCTCCAGAATGGCCAGCAGCGCGGCGATGGCGATCATGACAAAGGGGTTGAGCTTGGCCAGCCACGCCACCGCGATGGCGGTAAAGCCGATGCCTCCGGCGGTATTCTCGGTGAGGGTGCCGCTGGCCCCCGACACCTGGAGGAAGCCCACCAGCCCCGCGATGCCGCCCGAGAGGAACATGGTGCGCCGGATGATGTGGGACACATTCATGCCCGCGTACTGGGCGGTGCGCACGCTCTCCCCCACCACGGCGATCTCATAGCCCTGCTTGCTGTACTTGAGATAGCCGAACATGAGGGCGGTCACCGCCAGTACGATGATCCAGCCGATGTGGACCCCCAGCGCCTTGGGCAGGAGGGCCGCCGCGTCGAACATGGGGATCTTGGGATAGCCGTTGGCGTTCAGGTCGGGCCCCCACGGCCCGGCCTGGAGGTACTTCACAAAACCCAGGACGATGTAGTTGAGCATCAGGGTGAACAGGGTCTCGTTGGTCCCCCACCGGGCCTTGAACACCGCGGGGATGAGGCCCCACAGCCCTCCGGCCAGGACCCCGGCCGCCGCCATGACCACCAGAAGGACCGGCCGGGGCAGGCTGTCCGCCCAGAAGAGGGCAAAGTAGCTGGCCGCGATACCGCCGGCCAGGATCTGGCCCTCCGCGCCGATGTTCCAGAACTTCATCTTGAAGGCGGGGGCGATGGCCACCGCCGCTCCCAGCAGGGGAATGGCCTTTTTCACAGTCTCCCGCAGGACCCGGCTCTTGCCCAGGGAGCCCTCCACCATGGAGGCGTAGACTTGGATGGGGTTGTGCCCCAGCCCCGCGATGATGAGCCCGCCGGTGACCAGGGCCAGCAGGATGGCCGCGGCCCGGATGGCCCACGCCCGGGCGCGGGGGATGTCGTCCCGCTTGGCCAGACGGATCAGGGGCTCTCTGTGCTCGGTGTGTACGCTCATACCGCCGCGCCCTCCTTTCCGGCATGACTCAGGTGGGTCATGAGGAGGCCCACCTCCTCCTTGGTGGTCTGTTCCGCGTCCACAATGCCGCTGACCCGGCCGCCGCAGAGCACCAGGATGCGGTCGCACAGCTCCAGCAGCACGTCCAGATCCTCGCCCACCAGGATGACGGCCACCCCCAGCTTCTTCTGCTCATTGAGGAGGTTGTAGATGGTGTAGGAGGAGTTGATGTCCAGTCCCCGCACCGGGTAGGCCGTCATGAGCACGGTGGGGCTGGAGGCGATCTCCCGCCCCACCAGCACCTTCTGCACGTTGCCGCCCGAGAGGCGGCGCACCGGGGTGGCGATGCCCGGCGTCACGATCTCCAGCTCCTCCTTCAGCCGCAGGGCCAGCTCCCGGGGCGGCTTCCGGTCCACCAGGGGGCCCCTGCCCTGCCGGTAGGTCTTGAGCATCATGTTGTCCACCATGTCCATGCCGGCCACCAGGCCCATGCCCAGCCGGTCCTCCGGCACAAAGGCCAGGGAGACCCCGATCTTCTGGATCTGGGTGGGGGTCTTTCCCACCAGCTCCTCCCCGGCCTTGTCCACCGGGACATGGCGTCCCGCGATCTCCGAATTCGGGTGGGGCGGGTAGTAGAAGATGTGGCCCGACTCCACCTTCTGGAGTCCCGCGATGGCCTCCAGCAGCTCCTTCTGTCCCGAACCGGCGATCCCGGCAATGCCCAGGATCTCGCCGCCCCGGGCCTCAAAGGACACATCCTCCAGGGCCTTGACCCCCTCGGCTCCCCGGCAGTTGAGCCCCTTGACCTCCAGGCGCAGGTCCTGATACTCGGTCTTGGGCCGGTCGATGTTCAGGCTCACCGCGTGGCCCACCATCATCTCGGTGAGCTTCTGGGGATCGGTCCGGCCGGTTGGGACCGTGCCGATGTATTGGCCCTTGCGCAGGACGGCCACCTGGTCGGAGATGGCCATGACCTCGTGGAGCTTGTGGGTGATGATGATGATGGACTTGCCGTCATCCCGCATGTTGCGCAACACAGCAAAGAGTTTTTCGGTCTCCTGGGGGGTGAGAACGGCGGTCGGCTCGTCCAGGATCAGGATATTGGCCCCCCGGTAGAGGACCTTGACGATCTCCACCGTCTGTTTCTGGGAGACCGACATGTCGTACACCTTCTGGTCCGGGTCGATCTCAAAGCCGTATTTCTCGCTGATGGCCCGAACCTGGCGCCCCACTTCCCGCCGGTCCAGCCGCCCGCCCCCCTTGAGGCCCAGAATGATGTTCTCGGCGGCCGTCAGCACGTCCACCAGCTTGAAGTGCTGGTGGATCATCCCGATGCCCAGGTCGTGGGCGTCCTTGGGGGAGCGGATGGTGACCTCCTCCCCGTCCACCAGGATGGAGCCGTGGTCGGGAAAATAGATGCCGGAGAGCATGTTCATCAGCGTGGTTTTGCCGCTCCCGTTCTCCCCCAGCAGGGAGAGGATCTCTCCCCGGCGCAGGGTCAGGGAGACCTTGTCGTTGGCCACCACCTCGCCGAAGGTCTTGGTCAGCTCCCGCAGCTCGATGGCATAGTTGGCCTGGTTCTCCATGTGCTCACCTCTCTTGCTCAGTTTGGGCAGCCCCCGTGGAAAAAGGGCGGGGCTGCGGGAATGCGCAGCCCCGCCCGGGGTGTTGCCGTCGGTTGCTTCCGGTTACTGGTCGGACACCACGGTGATGCCGTCCACGATGTAGTCAAAGTAGGGGGCGCTGGTCTTGCCGCCGGCCACGTCGCTCTCTGCGAAAGCCTCGCCCTCAGCCAGGTCCAGCACGTCCTTCTCGCTGCCGTCGGGGTTATAGGACACGCCGTGCAGCGGGCCGGCAAAGACCTGGAGGCTGCCGTCCTTCAGACCGGCCTCGGCGGCCTCGATGGCCTCCTGGGTGCCCTCGGCGGCAATGGCCTCATTGAGGGGCGTGAGCAGGACCGCGCCGTCGGCATAGCCCTGGCTCCAGTCCTTGGGGATCTCCTTGCCGTCCAGGACCGCCTGGACCGCCTCGGTGAAGTAGATGCCCCAGTCGATGCGGGTGGACAGGAGGGAGGCGCCGGGGGCGGCCTCGGTCATGTCGGCGTTGTAGCCCACCTGGAAGGCGCCGTTCATCTCGGCGGTGGTGGCGGGGCCGGTGGAGTCGGAGTGCTGGCTCACCACGCCGCAGCCCCGGTCGATGAGGGCCTGGGCGGTCTGGCTCTCCAGGCTGGCGTCATTCCAGGTGTTGGTGTAGATGACGTCCATGGTCACTTCGGGATAGACGCTCTTGGCGCCCAGATAGAAGGCGGTGTAGCCCGAGATGACCTCGGCATAGGGATAGGCGCCCACATAGCCCAGCTTGGGATTGCCGATCTCCTTGGCCTTCATGCCGGCGGCGATGCCGGCCAGGTAGCGGCCCTCGTAGATGTTGGCAAAGCAGTTGTGCAGGTTGGGCAGCTCCTCCGTGTGGGCCTGGGTGCCGGTGGCATGGCAGAACTGGATGTCGGGATTTTCCCGGGCCGCCATGGTCACATAGTCGCCGAAGCCGAAGCTGGTGGCAAAGATGATGTCGCATTCCCGGTCGATCAGGTCGTTGAGGGCGTCGGCGCAGGCGTCGTTCTCCGGGATGTTGTACTTGGTGATGATCTGGTCGTCGGAGAGGCCCAGATTGGCCTGCATCTCCTTGACGCCCTGGACCATGTTGTAGGTGTAGCCCATGTCGCTCTCGTCGCCGATGTGGACAAAGCCCACCTTCAGCTCCTCCTTGGTCACACCGTCCGTCTCTCCCCCGCCGTTTCCGCTGGGCTCCGGGGCGTCCCCGCCGCAGGCGGTCAGACCCGCGGCCAGCGCGCCGGTCAGGAGCATCGCCAAAATCCGCTGTTTCATACCATGTTCCTCCTTTTCACTTTGGTCTTTGCAAGAGTGTCCTTGTGTATCCTATCGCGGCCCATGCCGGAATAGACATATGATCTGCCTTCCGCCTGCAAAACGGGAGGGGGACGGGCCCCCGGCCGTCCTTACTCGCAGAACTCGATGGAGCCGGCGGCCTCGTCCATGGACTTGACCCGGGCCAGAGACTCCACCCGCACGCCCATGGAGCGGATCAGGTCGCCGCCGGGCTGGAAGGCCTTCTCCACGCAGATGCCGGCGCCCACCAGGGTGGCGCCCGCGTCCCGCACCAGGTTGATCAGGCCCTGGAGCGCGCTGCCGTTGGCCAGGAAGTCGTCGATGAGGAGCACCCGGTCCCCCGGACCCAGAAACTCCTTGGACACGATGATATCGTACACCTTCCCATGGGTGAAGGACTCCACCTTGGAGGTGTACACATCCCCGGCGATATTCTTGGTCTTGTTCTTCTTGGCAAAAATCACGGGCACGTTGAAAAACTGCGCGGTGATACAGGCAATCCCGATGCCCGAGGCCTCGATGGTGAGGATCTTGTTCACGCCGCAGTCCCCGTACAGGCGCTGGAACTCCTTGCCGATCTCATTGATGAGGCCGATGTCCATCTGATGATTGAGGAACCGGTCTACCTTGAGCACCTCGGTGCCCCGGATGGTGCCATCCCTGCGAATGCGCTCTTCCAACAGTTTCATAGCTCTTCTCCCATTCTCGTCGTTCATTGGTCCCGCGCGGAGACCTTCTCTTTGTTTTATCATAGCAAAAAAAAGCACCTCCGTCACCCCCTTTTCATCGAAAAATGGTTTTCTGTGAAGCAGAATATTTTGTTGTTCCCTCCCCCCTTTTTCCGCCCGGCCCCGGGTATCCATTGCGTTTCCTTCCTTTGCCTGCTACAATGAAAGCGGCGTCTGTCCGGGCGCTCCTTCCCGACAGGGGCCTCACCCTGACCGCGCCATACATCCGCTGATCTACTCTACTATAAGGAGGTCTTTTCATGCGACGCAGGCTTCTCACACTGGCGCTCTCCGCCGGATTGATGCTCTCTCTGTCCGCCCCTGCCCTGGCTTACAGCGATACCGCCGGCCACTGGGCGGAGTCGGCCATCCAGCGGGCCGCCGATTACGGCCTGATGGTGGGCTATGAGGACGGCCGCTTCGGCGTGGCCGACAACCTCAACCGCGCTTCCTTTGTGACCATTCTCTGCCAGATGTTCTCCTGGGAGGCCGTCCGGCCCGGCCAGGCCAGCTTCATCGACTGCCCCTCCTCCCACTGGGCCTACGGCTATGTGGAGGCGGCCCGGGCCCACGGCGTCGTAGACGCGGGCGGGAGCTTCCGCCCCGACGACTACATCAGCCGGGAGGAGATGGCCGTCATGCTGGTCAAGGCCCTGGGCTACGACACCCTGGCAAAGAGCGCCGCGGCCGACCTGCCCTTCTCCGACGTGACGGAGAATCAGGGCTACATCTCCCTGGCCTACCGCATCGGCATGGTCTCCGGCATCGAGGAGGACGGCAGGCTCCTCTTCAAGCCCGCCAGCTCGGCCACACGGGCCGAGGCCGCCACCATGCTGGTACAGGTCTATGAGCGCTATACCTCCTCCATCGAGTGGCTCCACGGGTTCTATGCCCTCTCCTCGTACAGCCAGATCGACCTGACCCGGCAGATGGACGCCGTCTCGGTGGGCTGGGCCCGGATGGAGTACGACCCCCAGCGGGGGGCGGTCCTCAACACCACCGGTGCGGGGGACAACGACTGGAAGATCCCCGCCCAGAGCGAGGCGGCCACCGGCTATTTTGAGCGCAACGGCATCCCCTATAACCTGTGCGTCTTTGCCAGCGCTTCGGACTCCGTGACCCTTTCGGACGGCGCCGCCGCCTCCACCGTGGCGGCCGTGACCGCCTCCCCCGCCAGCCGGGCCCAGGCCGTGGCCGCGCTGGCCGCCGCCGCGTCCGACTACGCGGGCATCACCATCGACTTTGAGGGGCTCAAGGACAAGAACGGCCTGAAGGAGCACTTTGCCGCCTTCATGGCCGAGCTGCGCGCCGCCCTTCCGGCGGACAAGCGCCTGTATGTGTGCGTCCAGCCGGGGCCCTACAACGACGGCTTCGATTTCAAATCCCTGGGGGAGAGCTGCGACAAGGTCATCCTGATGGCCCACGACTACCGTCCCCCGGTCTCCGATCTGAAGGTGGGCTCCATCCCCTCGGAGAGCTTCGCCCTCACCCCCTTCTCCAAGATCTATGCCGCCCTGGTGGAGATCACCGATCCCCTCACCGGCGTGCAGGACAAGAGCAAGCTGGCCCTGGCCTTCTCCATGGATACCACCGGTTTCCGGATCGATGAGGCCGGACGTGTGCTGGAGAGCAAGTATTACCGCCCCGCCATAGAGACCCTCTCCCAGCGCCTGGCCCAGAGCGGCACTGCCGTTACTTACAGCCAGAGCGCCCGCAACCCTTACGCCGTCTACACCGACGAGAGCGGGGCGCGCTATCAGGTCTGGTTTGAGAACGCCCAGAGCATCGCCGACAAAATCGATCTGGCCCAGATGTTCGGCATTACCGGCTTCTCCTTCTGGCGCCTGGGGAATATCCCCACCTACGACAGCTACAACCTGTGGACCGCCGTCCAGGCCGAGCGTCCATAGCCCATTACCGGATGAGAGAGATCCATCAACAGGAGGATGACCTGACATGACGGCATCGTGGAACGCGCGGCTCCGGGACGTTTCCCTTATGACGCTGGGGATCGTTCTGGTCTCCATCGGCGTTTATTTCTTCAAATTCCCCAATAACTTCTCCATGGGCGGCGTATCCGGCCTGGCCGTGATCCTGGCCCCCCTCTCGCCCTGGCCCTGGCTGAGCGCTCCGGCCATCAACGGCGTGATCAACATTCTCTTCCTCTTCCTGGGCTTTGCCATGCTCAACCGGGGCTTCGGCCTGCGCACAGTCTATTGCTCCATCCTCTACTCCCTGGTCATCCAGGCCTTTGAGTGGATCTGCCCCCTGAGCGCGCCCCTCACCGATGAGAAGATGCTGGAGCTCTTTTTTGCCGTCATCTTCCCCGCCCTGGGCTCGGCCCTCCTCTTCAACATCAACGCCTCCTCCGGCGGCACCGACATCGTGGCCATGATCCTGAAAAAGTACACCGGCCTGGATGTGGGCAAGGCCCTGCTCCTGTCCGATGTGGTCATTGCCGCCTCCACTTTCCTGATCTTCAATGTGGAGACCGGCCTCTTCTCCATGCTGGGCCTGGTCCTCAAATCGGTGCTGGTGGACAGCGTGATCGAATCCCTCAACCGCCGGAAAAACTTCTTTATCATCACCTCTGATCCCCATATGGCCTGCGACTACATCACCCTCCGCCTCCACCGGGGGGCCACGGTGTGGGAGGGCGAGGGCGCCTATACCCACGAAAAACACTGGGTGGTCCTCACCGCCCTCTCCCGGGGACAGGCCGTGGCCCTGCGCCGTTACCTCAAGGAGTATGATCCCCAGGCGTTTTTCATCATCGCCAACTCCAGCGAGATCTTCGGCAAGGGCTTCCTGCGGGCCTGAGCACGGGAAAGGCTGCGGCCGGATGTACCAAATGGTATCCGGCCGCAGCCTTTTTTGCATACCGATTCCAGGCGCTTTCTTTCCTCAGCGGCCCGCGCCCGGACCGGATCAGGAAATATTTCCCACTCGACCCCCTTCCCCTCCCTTTGCGTGATTGTATGGTAAAATATGGTTACCAAATCTGTTGTGACAAGGAGGGAAGTTCCCATGCTTTTATCTCGAAAAAAAGGACTCTTTGAGAGCACCCGTGTCCTCTTTCTCCCCGCCGACGCCATTGCCCCCAACCCAAATCAGCCCCGCAAGGCCTTTGCCCAGGACGGCCTGGAGGAATTGGCCGCCAGTATCCGGTTATATGGCATCCTTCAGCCCCTTTCGGTGCGCAAGGTGGAGAGCGGCTACGAGCTGGTCTCCGGGGAGCGCCGCCTCCGGGCTTCCCAGATGGCGGGACTCGCCCAGGTCCCCTGCATTCTGGTCCATGTGGACGACGAGGCCTCCTCTCTGCTGGCCCTCATTGAAAATCTCCAGCGCCGGGACCTGGACTTTGTGGAAGAGGCGGCCGCTCTGGCCAAATTGATCCGCACCTTCCACCTCTCCCAGGAGGAGGCCGCTCAGAAAATTGGAAAGTCCCAGTCCGCAGTGGCCAACAAGCTGCGGCTCCTCCGCCTTCCGCCCGATGTGCTGGCCCTGCTGCGGGAGAAGCATTACTCCGAGCGGCATGCCCGCGCCCTTCTCCGGCTGCCCACCGCTGAGGAGCAGCGCTCCACCGCCCACTATGTGGTGGAGCACGCCCTGACCGTAGCCCGCACGGAGGAATACATTGATTCCCTCCTGGCCCCCCCTCCGGCCGCCCCCCGGCGCAAGCCGGTCTTTATCCTCAAGGATGTCCGGCTCTTTCTCAACTCCATTACGAAGGGGCTGAGCATGATGCAGAGCGCGGGGGTGGACGCCAACTGTGACCGGGAGGACACCGAGGACTCCATTCTGCTCACCATTCGCATTCCCAAACGCACCCGGAGCTGATGTTTCACGTGAAACCATCTCCCCTCTATTTTCTCCTTTCTCCGTATGTTTCACGTGAAACATACGGAGTTGTTTTTTTTATTTTTGCATTTTCGGTTGCGCTCCATCCGCGATGGCATTATAATAAGGTCTGCTGAATCTATATTCCGGTGGTTTTGGCCTGATTCAGTCCACGGCTGTATTATGGAAACCACTTGGCAAAATTCAACTCACTTACTCTACCGTGCAGGTAAAAGGCAGGTGCATTATGGCAAAAACCATCGCAATCGTCAACCAAAAAGGCGGCGTCGGCAAAACTACCACCTGCGTCAATCTGGCCGCCGCCCTAAAGGCCCTGGGTTCCCGGGTCCTGGTGTGCGATTTTGATCCCCAGGCCAACACGACTTCCGGTTTTGGGGTGGACAAGGTGGCCGCCTCCCCCAACATCTATGATGTGTTGGTCAACGACGCGGATATTACCAAGGCCATCGTTCACACGGACTACGCCGACGTGCTCCCCACCAACAAGGCCCTGACCGGCGCCACCGTGGAAATGATCGCCATGGACCGGCGGGAGTACCGGCTCAAGGACGCGCTCTCCAAAGTGGCGGGAGACTATGACTACATCTTCATTGACTGTCCGCCCTCTCTGGAGCTGCTCACCCTCAACGCCCTGTGCGCGGCCGACAGCATCCTGGTGCCGGTCCAGTGCGAATACTACGCCCTGGAGGGACTGTCCGACCTTCTCTCCACCGTGCGGATCGTCAAGCGGGCCCTCAACCCGGACATCGCCATGGAGGGCGTGGTCCTCACGATGTACGACGGGCGCACCAACCTCTCGCTCCAGGTGGCCGAAGAGGTCAAGCGCCATTTCCCCGGACAGGTCTACGCCACCGTCATCCCCCGCAACGTACGGCTCTCCGAGGCCCCCAGCCACGGGCTCCCCGTGTCGGCCTACGACAGCTTTTCCCGCGGGGCGGAGGCCTATGCCGCCCTGGCCCAGGAGGTCCTGGACCAGAACCGCACCTGAAGCTCACATCACTTAGGAAAGGACTGAGTATATGGCATCCTCAAAGGACCGCGGACTGGGCAGGGGCCTGGGCGCCCTGCTGGGCGACAACGCTCTTCAGCCCCAGGAGGGCGGTTCCCTCTCCCTCCCCATCTCCGAGGTGCAGCCGGGCCTCAAGCAGCCCCGCAAGCGCTTTGACGATGAGGCGCTGGCCGACCTGGCCGACTCCATCCGCACCCACGGCATCATCCAGCCGCTCACCGTCCGCCGCCTCTCCTCCGGCTATTACCAGATCATCGCCGGGGAGCGCCGCTGGCGGGCGGCCAAGCTGGCGGGCCTCCATGAGGTCCCCGCCGTCATTATCGAGGCCGACGACCGCACCGTAATGGAGCTGGGCCTCATCGAGAACTTGCAGCGGGAGGACCTGAACCCCATCGAAGAGGCGGCCGGCTATCAGACCCTCATCGACGAGTACGGCCTCACCCAGGAGGAGGTCTCCAAGCGGGTGGGCAAGTCCCGCTCGGCTGTGACCAACGCCCTGCGTCTCCTCTCCCTGCCCGACGCGGTGCACCTTCTGCTGGAGGAGGGGCGTCTCTCGGCGGGCCATGCCCGGGCCATCCTCTCCTGCCCCGTGAAGGAGCTCCAGAAGAAGCTGGCTCAGAAGGTGGTCAGCGACGGGCTCTCGGTCCGCCAGACCGAGGCGCTGGCCAAGCGGCTGGCCAAGGCGGAGGAGGCCCTGGATGAGCCTCCCGCCGCGCCCGCTGCCGGCGACTTCTCCCTCTACCTGCGGGACGCGGAAAAAGATCTCTCCAGCCGCTTCGGCCGGAAGGTACATATTATAAACGGGAAGAAAAAGGGAAAAATCGAATTGGAGTATTACAATACCGATGACCTGAATCTTCTCCTGGAGGTGCTGGAGCAGCTCCCCGCCTCCGGAAAGGAGGTCGAATAAGCCGTGTCACACGACGACAGCCGCGAGCAGCCTCTTCAGCACGAGGCGGAGCACGCCAAGCCGGGCAAAAAGAACGCGGTGCTCCTCTATCTGGTGATCCTCTTTGCCGCGGCCTTCCTCCTCCTGCTCCTCTCCTATTTTATGCAGCAGCGCACCAACCAGGAGCGCTATGACGACCTGCAGCAGACCTCCAATTCCGCCGTGCAGACCCTGGACAACATGCTTCAGGAGAATGAGGATCTGAAAAACCAGGTGTCCGAGCTGGAGGCGGCCAACGAGGCCCTCCACGGCCAGCTCCAGGACAGCCGGGTGGAGCTGGCGGAGGAACAGGAGTCCTCTCAGCAGGCCCTCACCGCCATGGACTGGTTCTGGCGCATCCAGCGGCAGTACTCCCGGGGCTACCATACCAAGGCCCGGGAGCTCATCGCCGCCTTTGAGGCCACCGGCCTCCCCCAGTATCTCCCCACCGAGAACCGGACCGGCCAGGAAGGCCCCTCCCCCCTCCAGCAGTACCGGGACATCCTGGACCTGCTGGATGTGGAGACAACCTCCGCGCCCGCTCCCTCCCCCTCTGCCCAGCCCTGATGGGCAGAGCCTTTCCCCCGCGACTTTGAATGACGAGGTGTAACACAATGCTGGATATTCGTTTTGTCCGGGAAAATCCCGAACTGGTCAAGGAAAACATCAAGAAGAAATTCCAGGAGGAGAAGCTCCCCCTGGTGGACAAGGTGCTGGAGCTGGACGCTGAAAACCGCGCCACCATCCAGGAGGCCCAGGACCTGCGCACCGCCCGCAACTCCAAGTCCAAGCAGGTGGGCGTGCTGATGGGCCAGTCCAAGAAGGACCCCTCCAAGCTGGCGGAGGCCGAGGCCCTCAAGGCCGAGGTCAAGGCGGACGCCGACCGGCTGGCCTATCTGGAGACACGGGAGACCGAGCTGGCCGAGGAGATCCGCAAGATCATGCTGGTCATCCCCCAGATCATCGCCCCCTCCGTGCCCATCGGCCCCGACGACTCCGCCAATGTGGAGGTGGAGCGCTTCGGCGAACCCGTGGTGCCCGGCTACCCCATCCCCTACCACACCGAGATCATGGAGTCCTTTGACGGCATCGACATGGACGCCGCCGGCCGGGTGTCCGGCTCGGGCTTCTACTATCTGCTGGGCGACATCGCCCGCCTCCACGAGGCGGTGCTGGCCTACGGCCGGGACTTCATGATCGACAAGGGCTTCACCTACTGCATCCCCCCCTTCATGATCCACGGCAATGTGGTGGAGGGCGTCATGTCCTTTGCCGACATGGAGTCCATGATGTACAAGATCGAGGGCGAGGACCTCTACCTCATCGGCACCAGCGAGCACTCCATGATCGGCCGCTTTATCGACCAGATCATCCCCGCTGAGAAGATGCCCCAGACCCTCACCTCCTACTCCCCCTGCTTCCGGAAGGAGAAGGGCTCCCACGGCATCGAGGAGCGCGGCGTCTACCGCATCCACCAGTTCGAAAAGCAGGAGATGATCGTGGTCTGCAAGCCCGAGGAGTCCATGGACTGGTATGAGAAGATGTGGCGCTACTCCGTGGAGCTCTTCCGCAGCTTCGACATCCCCGTGCGCCAGCTGGAGTGCTGCTCTGGCGACCTGGCCGACCTGAAGGTCAAGTCCTGCGACATCGAGGCCTGGAGCCCCCGCCAGCAGAAATACTTTGAGGTCTGCTCCTGCTCCAACCTGGGCGACGCCCAGGCCCGCCGCCTGAAGATCCGCTACCGGGACGACGAGGGCAAGGTCTGCCTGGCCCACACCCTCAACAACACCTGCGTGGCCCCGCCCCGCATGCTCATCGCCCTGCTGGAGAACAACCTCCAGGCCGACGGCAGCGTGAAGATCCCCAAGGTCCTCCAGCCCTATATGGGCGGCAAGGAAGTCCTGCTGCCCAAGAAGTAAGACGGCCGTATCCAAGTGCAAGACCCGGGGCGGCGGAATTCCGCCGCCCCTCCCCCCTTTTTATTTTCCATACTGTGAGGTTTCATCATGTCCGTTCATCAAAAAGCCACCGGCTTTCTGGCCGAATTCCGCAAGTTCATTGCCCGGGGCAATGTGATGGATCTGGCGGTGGGCGTCATCATCGGCGGCGCTTTCAAGTCCATTGCCGACTCCCTGTCCAACGATGTGCTCATGCCGCTGCTGGGCCTGCTCACCCCCAGCGGACTCTCCCTTTCCGCCTGGACCATCGGCCCGGTGGCTGTGGGACATTTTCTGGACACGGTGCTCAGCTTTCTCATCACCGCCTTTGCCCTGTTCTGTCTGATCAAGGCGCTAAATATCTTCCACCGGAAAAAGGAAGAGGCCCCTGCCGCCCCTGCCGCCCCTCCCGCCCCCTCCAACGAGGAAATCCTGCTCACCGAGATCCGTGATCTGCTGAAGGAGAGACCGTAATGCCGGACGACAAGATCCCCGGGGAGAGCAAGCCCACCTACACCCCCGCCTCCCCCATCAAGCGTGCCCTGGCCTGGATGGGCATCGTCTATATGGTCATCCTGGTCCTTCTCACCACCTATAATCTGGCTACGGGGGAGCCGCTCCACGGCATTCCGGGCATCCTGCTCTTCCCGGCCTGCGGCGGACTCTCCGCCATCTCCTTTCTGAAATACCGCGCCGAGAAGCGCCGCCCCATGCTCTTCCTGGCCGTGCTGGCCGCCGCGGCCTGTCTGGTCAATCTGGTGCTGGGTGTGACGGCGCTCCTGGGCGCACTGGGAGGCTGAGCACATGAGAGAACAAATTCAAGCGGGCCTGGCCGCTCTGGGCCTTCTGGACCGGGTGCCCGCCCAGGCCCCGGAACAGCTGGCCGAATACGGCCGGCTTCTGCTGGAAAAAAACCAGGTCATGAACCTGACCGCCATCACCGACCCCGACCAGGTGGTCAAGCTCCACATGCTGGACTGTGCCGCCCTCCTCACCTGCGCCAGCTTTGCGGACAAGCGCCTCATCGACGTGGGCACCGGAGCCGGCTTTCCCGGCATGGTGCTCAAGATCCTGGTCCCATCCCTGGACGTAGTGCTGCTGGACAGCCTGAACAAGCGGCTGGACTGGCTGGGCGGGGTGGCCCAGGCCCTGGGCCTCTCCGGCATCCAGACCCTCCACGCCCGGGCGGAGGAACAGGCCCTCCAGACCGGCTGGCGGGACAGTTTTGACCTGGCGGCCTCCCGGGCGGTGGCCCCGCTGGAACTGCTCAGCGAGCTGTGCCTCCCCTATGTAAAGACAGGCGGGCAGTTCCTGGCCATGAAGGCGGTGGACTGTGAGGAGGAGCTCTCCCGGGCCGCGGCCGGCGTCGTCAGGCTGGGCGGGACTCTGCGTCCCAGCCTGGACTATACCATCCCCGGGACCGAGGTCACCCACCGGATCGTCCGGGTGGAAAAGACCTCCCCCACCCCAAAAGGCTATCCTAGAAGGTGGGCCAAAATACAGAAATCACCAATAAGATAAAGAAAACCTAAAAAATGGTTTCATTTTTCTAATTTGCACAAAATTGCCGGGGAATACCATTGTGTTTTCCTGCAATTTATGATACATTAGACTGGCAGAAAGGGAGGCAACCCCATGTCAACTGCAATTGCGATCACCTCCGGCAAGGGTGGGACGGGCAAGACCTCACTCACCGGCGGCGTGGCCTCCTGTCTGGCCGCACTGGGACACCGGGTTTTGTGCATCGATATGGATATTGGACTGCGCAACCTGGACCTCTCCCTGGGGATGAGCGACCGCGCCCTGATGGACTTTACCGACGTGGTGTCCGGCCGCACGACGCTGGAAAAGGCAGCGGTGGCCCATCCGGTCATCCAGGGACTCTATCTCCTCACCGCGCCGCTGACCCAGCCCCGGGATGTGATCACGGAGGAAAAGCTGCGCGCCTTCCTGGCACAGGCCAAGGCCTCTTACGACTATGTGCTGATGGACGCCCCCGCCGGTCTCGGCGGCGGGTTTCGTATGTCGGTCTGCGGCGCGGACCGGGCGCTGGTGGTCTCCACCACCGACGCCTCCGCCCTGCGGGACGCCCAGCGCACCGTGGGGGAACTGGGCCGTTCCATCCGTTCCCTGCACCTGGTGGTCAACCGGGTGCAGCCCAAGCTGCTCCGGCAGCTCCACACCACCATTGACGACGCCATGGACGCTGCCGGCCTGCCCCTTCTGGGCGTGGTGCCCGAAGACCCCCAGGTCATGCTGGCCGCCAACCGGGGGCAGCCCCTGATCCTGATGGCCCGCTACGGCGCCGCCCGTGCCTATCTCAACATTGCCCGCCGCCTGACCGGTGAGCGGGTCCCTTTGATGCGGATCCGGTGAGCCGGTCCGCCCCCGTATTTCTCAACACGAGAGGAGTCCTGTTATGAATATCGCCCTGATGAGCCATGACCGCAAGAAAGAGCTGATGGTGCAGTTCTGCATCGCTTACTGCGGCATCCTGTCCAAGCACACCCTGTGCGCCACCAACACCACCGGACGGCTGGTGGCCGAGGCCACGGGTCTGCCGGTCAACCTCTTCCTGTCCCACACCCACGGCGGCAGCCAGCAGATCGGCGCCCGCATCGCCTACAACGAGATCGATATGGTGCTCTTCTTCTCCGATCCCCAGTCCACCGACCTGGAGGCAGATCTCAACTATATCACCCGCCTGTGCGACCAGTACAACATCCCCTTCGCCACCAACGTGGCCACCGCCGAGATGCTCATCCACGGTCTGGAGCGGGGCGATCTGGACTGGAGAGATATCATCAACCCCAAGACCAAACCTTTTACCGCCTAAGTGCAGCCGGGCCGTCTCCCGCGGCCCGGTTTTCCACATTCTGCGCTCTTTTTGTGGAAAATATTTTGCTTTTTCAGAGAGGAGGCGTCCTATGGACCCCAAGAAACGATACCGTCTCTCCGCCCTGGGGGTGGGCATTGGGTTTCTGGCCCTGGGCTGGATGAACCTCTCCCTCCACAGTGAGGTGGAAAACCTCTCCCGCCGCCTGAATGACTATCAGGAGCAGGTGCTCCACTGGAACCAGGAATTCAGCCACTCTCTCTCCAGCCAGGAGACCACCATCCGGGACGCCCTGGCGGCTGAGGCCAGCCTCTTTACCGGCGTGGAGACTACGCTGGACGACCGGGACGGCGGCCTGGTCCTGTCGGTCTCTCTGGTCCCCAAGGAATTCTCTCCGGGGGACAGCGCACTCCTCACCCTGGATACCGGGGAGAGCGTCCCCCTGACCTACCAGGAGAACGGGCGGCTCACCGGCACCCTCCCCTGTTCCCTGCGGCGGGATCTCAAGCCGTCGGTGACTATCCTGCGGGGGGAGACGCGCTATTCCGAGGCACTCCCCACCCTTTCGGGCGATTCTCTCTACCTGAGCGGGGAGTGGGAGAACACCACCCTTCCGGCGCGGATGGACCTCACCTTCTACTCCACTGACTCCCCCCTCACCCTCTCCACCCTGGAGGTGGAGGTCCGCGCCGTCCATCCCACGGACGAGGGCCTGCCCGGTGAGCTGTTGGCCTCCTTCCCCGCGTCCAGGCAGTCCGACGGAAGCTGGCAGGCCGATCTGAGCGCCTTTTCCGGAGACGGCCAGGAGGAGCCCTGCCTCTTCTGGGTGGCTGGCCGCACCGACGGCGGTCTGGAGCTGAGAAGCTCCGCTGCCGCCGGCGAGGTGACCTTCTCCCCGGACAACAGCTCCTCCCTTGCCTACGGTTCCTTTGATCTTGTCCCGGTTTTTCCGGCTGGGAGTTGACTTTTTGGCCGGTTTGGGATACTATCTAGAGGCATGACCGCTATGACGGGGCAAGTACCGCGGACACCGCCGGACAGAGAGGCGCGCCTTTGGGCTGCAAGCGCGCCACGGCAAGGAACACGGGAGACGGCCCTACCAGCGGGCCCGGAGACGGGCGCGGTCCCCTTCCCGCACCAGTGAAGGCCAGAGGGCGGAGGTCTGTTCCTCCGCTGAACATGGGTGGCACCACGGAAGCTGACGCTTTCGTCCCATAGGAGATGGGACGAAAGCGTTTTTTTATCTTCCCGCTCCCGACACGGATATCCCGTCACATCCATTATCCTTCTATAAAGGAGAAATCACTATGGCTCAGATCAAACCCCGCACCCTCTCCGGCTTTATGGAGCTGCTGCCTGCCCGGCAGGTCCAGTTCGACCGGATGGTGGAGACCCTGCGCAAGACCTATTCCCTCTACGGCTTCACCCCTCTGGACACCCCCGCCATCGAGGCCAGCGAGGTCCTGCTGGCCAAGGGCGGCGGCGAGACCGAGAAGCAGATCTACCGCTTCACCAAGGGAGACAGCGACCTCTCCCTGCGCTTTGACCTCACCGTGCCCCTGGCCAAGTATGTGGCCCTCCACGCCGGGGACCTGACCTTCCCCTTCCGCCGCTTCCAGATCGGCAAGGTCTACCGGGGCGAGCGGGCCCAGCGCGGCCGCTTCCGGGAGTTCTATCAGGCCGACATCGACGTCATCGGGGACGGCTCCCTGGACATCATCAACGAGGCGGAGATCCCCTCCATCATCTACAAGACCTTCACCGCCCTGGGCCTCAAGCGCTTCCAGATCCGGGTGAACAACCGCAAGGTCTTGAACGGCCTCTTTGAGCTCCTGGGCCTGAAGGAGCAGGCCGGGGACGTGATGCGCACCATCGACAAGCTGGAGAAGATCGGCCCCGCAAAGGTCAAGGCGCTGCTGGTGGACGAGTTCTCCGTCCCCGCCGCCGCCGCGGATCAGCTGCTGGAGCTCCTCTCCACCGCCGACCCCATGGCCGCCCTGAGCGCCCTCAAGGGGAAGAACGAGCTCTTCGACCGGGGCGTGGAGGAGCTCTCCACCGTGGTGAATTATATGTCTGCCTTCGGGGTCCCCTCAGAAAACTATCAGGTGGACCTGACCATTGCCCGGGGCCTGGACTACTACACCGGCACCGTCTACGAGACCGCCATGCTGGATCATCCGGAGATCGGCTCCATCTGCTCCGGCGGCCGGTATGATAACCTGGCGGAATATTACACCAACAAGCAGCTTCCCGGCGTGGGCATCTCCATCGGCCTGACCCGGCTCTTCTTCGTGCTGGAGGACCAGAAGTACCTGAACGACGACCTGCTCACATCGCCCGCCGATGTGCTGGTGCTCCCCATGACCGAGGACCTCTCCCCCGCCATCGCCCTGGCCACCCAGCTGCGGGAGGCGGGCATCCGCACCCAGCTCTACACCGAGAACAAGAAGTTCAAGCAGAAGATCGGCTACGCCGACAAGCTGGGCATCCCCTATGTCGTCTTCCTGGGCGAGGATGAGGTGAAGGCGGGCAAGGCCGCCGTCAAGGACATGGCCACCGGCGAGCAGCTCACCCAGAGCGTGGGCGAGGCTGTCGCGCGCATCCGGGCGGGTCTGGCCCAGCGGGCCCAGGGCGCCCCCATCCGGGACCCCCACAACTGAGTTTTCCGAGTTTCTGGGGGCATTTTCAAGCCTATTAGTTATATTTCCTTTTTATATTACGATTTGGAGTTGATTGTATGACACAGAACCGCACGCACACCTGCGGCGAGCTCCGCATGGAGCACGTGGGCCAGACCGTTACCCTGGCCGGTTTCCTGGAGAATGTCCGCGAGGTGGGCCAGAACTTCGCCTTCCTGGTCCTGCGGGATTTCTACGGCACCACCCAGGTGGTCATCGAGACCGAGGACATGATGAACGTGGTCAAGCCCCTCAACAAGGAGTCCACCCTCCGGATCACCGGCGTGGTGCGGGAGCGGGATTCCAAGAACCCCAAGCTCCACACCGGCGACATCGAGGTGGTCCCCACCGAGATCAAGGTGCTGGGCCGCTGCCGCCACAACGAGCTTCCCTTCCAGATCAACCGCAGCCGGGAGGCCGATGAGACCGCCCGCCTGAAGTACCGCTACCTGGACCTGCGCAACCCGGCGGTGAAGCAGAACATCATCCTGCGCTCCAACGTGGTGGCCGCCCTCCGCGCCGCCATGATCGGCCACGGCTTTCTGGAGATCACCACCCCCATCCTCACCGCTTCTTCGCCGGAAGGAGCCAGAGACTATCTGGTGCCCAGTAGAAAACATCCCGGCAAGTTCTACGCCCTCCCCCAGGCTCCTCAGCAGTTCAAGCAGCTGCTGATGGCCTCTGGCTTCGATAAGTATTTCCAGATCGCCCCCTGCTTCCGGGATGAGGACGCCCGGGGCGACCGCTCCCCCGGCGAGTTCTACCAGCTGGATATGGAGATGGCCTTCGCCGACCAGGAGGACGTGTTCGCCGTGCTGGAGGACGTGCTCCCCCCCATTTTCGCCAAGTACGGCGCCTACAACACGGCCTCCTCCGCCCCCTTCCAGCGCATCCCCTACCTGGAGGCCATGGAGAAGTACGGCACCGACAAGCCCGACCTGCGCATCGACCTGACCGTCCAGGATGCCACCCAGGTCCTGGCCGGCTGCGGCTTCGGCCCCTTTGAGGGCAATACGGTCAAGGCCGTGCCCGTCACCAACTTCACCGCCACCCGCAAGCAGATCGACAAGCTCTGCGCCGACGTGGAGGTCCAGTCCGGCCAGAAGGCCTACTGGTTCCGCCTAGACGAGAAGGGCGAGATCGTGGGCGGCATCGCCAAGTTCGTCCAGCCCATCAAGGAGACCGTCATTGCCGCGCTGAACCTCCAGCCCAACACCTTTGTGGGCCTGACCGCCGGCAAGAAGCTCACCGCCCAGAAGACGGCCGGCGTCCTGCTCAAGCAGGCGGCCGCCCTGGCCCCCGGGCACTTCGACAAGGAGCGCTATGAGTTCTGCTGGATCGTGGACTTCCCCATGTACGAGATGGGCGAGGAGTCCGGCCAGCTGGAGTTCTGCCACAACCCCTTCTCCATGCCCAACGGCGGGCTGGAGATCCTCAAGCGGGCCGCCGCCGGCGAGGTGGACCCCCTCACCATCACCGCCTTCCAGTACGACCTGGTGTGCAACGGCGTGGAGCTCTCCTCCGGCGCGGTGCGGAACCACGACCCCGAGATCATGATCGAGGCCTTCCAGCTGGTCCGTCTGGGTGAGGAGGACGTGAAGGCCAAATTCCCCGCCATGTACAACGCCTTCACCTACGGCGCGCCCCCCCATGCGGGCATTGCCCCCGGCGTGGACCGCATGGTCATGCTGCTGGCCGGGGAGGACTCCATCCGGGAGATCATCCCCTTCCCCATGAACAAAAACGCCCAGGACCTGATGATGGGTGCGCCCTCCTTCGTGGACCCCAGGCAGCTGGACGAGCTGAACATCGTCTGCACCAAAAAAGAAGACGAGCCTGCCGAATAAAACAAAACCGGCGCCTGCGGAGTTACTCCGTGGGCGCCGGGTTCTGTTTTAAGGGGGGCAGAAGCTCAAAAATGCGCTCCGCCTGGGGCGGGCTGCCTCCCGCCGCCTTCCACCCGGCCGCAAAGGCCAGGCGTACCATGGAGAAGAGGTAATGTTCCGCCTCGTCGTATTCATGCCGCTCCAGAAAGGCGGAGAAGGCCGCTTCAAAATCATTGCTGTGCATTTTCATCACCAACACCATTTTACACGATTAAACATGATAAGTCAAAGATAAATCGCAAAACATAGTATCATCCACTACTGAGGTGATACCATGAAGCCTTTGAAAAAAAGTGTCAGCATTACTTTGGATGAACCTATTTTGATCCAGATTCAGTCTTTGGCCGAGCGGGAGGACCGCTCCCTGTCCAGCTATATCAATCTGGTCCTGAAAGCCCACCTTCGGGCATTGGAGGAGCAGAAACGCTCATCCTAATGTACTTGCCCCGCCCGGGGAGCGCGCCTGTTCGGCGGGAACCCCTCTTTCTTTTCAAAAAGAAAGAGGGGAGAAAGAAAACGCCGGAGGGGGAACAGGGATGATTCCCCCTCCAGACCACCCCCTCAGTGCACCCCCGGCGGAAAAGAGGGACCAGCGTCAGCAGAGGTGCGTACCCATATTGGGGGAAGATTTCCGCCGCTGAAGAGAGGTTTTGGTCTGGCGCTTCAGGTAACGCTCAACT
>JAHAEW010000237.1 GCA_018374635.1 Clostridiales bacterium | reverse complement strand
CTGGACGTAGCCTACGCCGACAGCCAGGGCACCAAGCACGAGAGGGTCACCCCCACCGGCATGACCGAGACCGACGTGGCGCTCATTACGGTGGCGGACAATCCGGTGGCTGCCGGCTCCACCATTGAACTGTGCTACAACGAACAGGGTGAGCTGATCAACATCAAAAATATCTACTCGGCGTACATGTCCGACCTGGGCACCGTCTATTTCGATACCATGAAGTACGGTGCCGAGCTCTCCCCGGTGAACGGCGAACCCGGCGCCATGCTGGCCGCCGGCTGGCTCACCGCCAAGTCGGGCAATCAGATCACCGTGGGCGACCTGGATCTCTTTGACGAGACCTACACCCTGGCCCCGGACGTGAAGGTCTACGAGTTCAACACCGACACCAGCACCCTCACGGCTAGGCGGCTCAGCGACGTACCCGTCACTCAGAAAACCGACGGCGAATTCTACAAGACCGCCAACCGTCAGCAGGTTATGGTGGTCTTTGACCAGAACTACCGCAACGCTGACCAGGCCGAGGTGGTGGAACTGTACTACATCACCCCCCAGCCCACCATTGACGAGAAGTACCTGTACCCCGCTGACCACATGCCCATCGACAGCTTTATGACCGAGAACGACGGCAAAACTGTGGCCAAGCCCACGGCGGCCGCATGGCTCACCGCCACGGAGTCCTTTGCCATCATCCCTGACCGGCTGTACTACGTGGGCGACAACGAGGTGGCCATCTATCTGACCCAGGCCGACGACGGTACCCTCATCCTCCTAGACGCGGGCTGGCCCGCCAGTGGGTACCAGTACTGGCGGAACATAGAGGCCATGGGCTTCGACCCCAGAGACATTGACTATATCCTCCTGACTCACGGCCACGGCGATCAGTACGGCACCGGCGCCGAGCTGGACACCATGATCAAAAACGCCGGTGGAGACCCCGTGGTTTACGAGTGCTACGAGGACACCTACGGTTACGATATCTACGGCTTCCCTGAGATCACCGGTATCATTGAGGATACCCCGGTACTCAACGCCGTGGACAAGTTCTACATCAATGATACGTGGATGGAGTTTGACGGCAGCGTGCGCATCAAACCCGTTCTTACCGCCGGCCACACCAACGGTACTGACTCATTTATCTTCGAGCTGACCGACCCTGCCACCAACGAGACGCTCACTATCTCCTACCTGGGCGGCTACGGCGTCAACGGCAACACCAAGTACGACCCCGACGACGACCCGGAGAACCGGGGTTATCTGCGCCTGTCCTTCCAGTACG